>DATIED010000660.1:0-8014 GCA_035455965.1 Spongiibacteraceae bacterium | reverse complement strand
GGAGCGGCTGCGGGTTGCTGCGCAGGCGCCGCAGCTGGGGCCGTGCGCGGTGGTGCCGGCGCACTTTGTGGCGGTGTATTTTGACGCTGCGAGAAATTATTCGATTGCCGGCCAAACGATTTGCCGCCGCCGAGGCTGCGTGCGTCGGCACTTGCAGCCAATAAAGTTAGCGTCGATAAGACAATTAGCATTGTCGATACAGTTTTGGAGATTTTAAACATTAGAGTGGGTTCGTCCATTTAAATAGAAGTGATCCAGCATTCAGACCGGTTTTGATGGCATTTGTTGCAATCGTTAATTGTAGGCCGCGGATTTCGCCATCCGGTCAACGATAAAAAATAGAGGGTTTGAAAGAATTAAGAATGGCATGTCGTCGAAAACAAAAAGCCCGCTATTCAGCGGGCTTTTTGTTTATATTTGGTGCCCAAGACTGGACTCGAACCAGCACGGCTTGCGCCACTACCACCTCAAGGTAGCGTGTCTACCAATTTCACCACCTGGGCTAAAAACGGCTATTTCTGCGGCTCCGCCGGAGCTTGCGGGAGGTCCCCTGCCG
The DNA here is from genome assembly GCA_035455965.1 of Spongiibacteraceae bacterium. GTDB lineage: Bacteria > Pseudomonadota > Gammaproteobacteria > Pseudomonadales > CAMLJR01 > CAMLJR01. Next base: position 7,458 of record DATIED010000660.1, on the reverse strand, counting down.
CAGGCGCGGAATTGTGCTCGACCGAGGGAATATCGTCAACTGGTTTTGCCGGTGCGGGCACATTTGTTTGTACCGGCGGTGCCGACGAAAAATCGATCGCGCCAGCGTGTTCGGCTTTATTTTTTGCCAGCACCGAGAGTGCAAGGCTGGTGGCAAAAAACACCGTGGCTAGAATCGCAGTAGAGCGCGTCAACGCGTTACCGCTCCCCCGGCTGCCGAATAAAGTTTGCGAAGCGCCGGAGCCAAACGATGCGCCCATATCCGCGCCTTTGCCTTGTTGAATCAGGATCAGGCCGATGATAGCCAGTGCGGCCAGTACGTGAAATGCAATAATCAATGTTTCCATGGTGTCATTCTGCCGCTTTACAAATCGCGGTAAACTCCTCTGCGTTGAGCGATGCGCCGCCGACCAGGCCGCCATCGATATCGGGTTGCGCGAACAGCGTTGCGGCGTTGTCCGCTTTTACGCTGCCGCCATATAAAATTGGCACCGTTGCAGCATCGGGTAAAACAGTCGCCAACTGCCGGCGAATAAATGCATGTACTTCCTGCGCCTGTAGCGGCGTTGCGGTTTTTCCGGTACCTATCGCCCAAACCGGCTCATAAGCAATCACGATTCGCGAAATATCCGCGCTGTCGAGACGTTCGAATATCGCTGCTAACTGCGCGCCGATAACGGTCAAGGTCGCATTGGTTTCGCGCTGTTGCAGCGTTTCGCCAACACACACGATCGGCGTTACATTTGCTTGCAGCGCCGCCGCCGTTTTCGCTGCTACCAGCGCGTCGTTTTCATTAAACAACTGACGCCTTTCCGAATGCCCGACGATCGCATAATGGCAACCGCAATCGTGCAACATAGCGGCGGAGATTTCGCCGGTGAAAGCGCCCTTTGCTTCGGCGCAGAGGTTCTGCGCTCCGAGAGCTATAACACTGTCGGCCAATTGCTGTCGGGCCGCGGCCAGATAGACAAACGGCGGGCACACGGCAACATCGGTATTGGACAGTGCTGATAGACTGCGCCGCAAAGTACCCAGCAACTGCGCGAGCGCGGCGTGGTCGCCGTGCATCTTCCAGTTGCCGATCACGAGTTTGCGGCGCATGCGCAGGCCTTTGCTAAAAATGGCCGGCAATGGTAACTAAATCGACCCCCTTAAACAAGGCAAGGAGGACAAGCAGCGGCCAATAACAAAACGGTCGCTTAGCCGAGCGCTTGCTTCACGACGCCGACCAGCTCGTCGCAGAGTGTATTGACCAGCGCGTGATCCTCGCCTTCGACCATCACGCGGACTACCGGCTCGGTGCCGGAAGGGCGCAACAGGACGCGGCCGCGGCCGGCCAGCTTTTTTTCCACCAAGACGATCGCATCTTGAACCGCCGGCATGGTGGTGAGATCAACTTTTTGCGCGAGTCGCACATTTTTCATGATCTGCGGGAATTTGCTCATGCCCTGCTTTAATTCGTGCAGCGATTTGCCGGTGCTGCTGATGGCGAACAAAACCTTTAACGCGGCAACGATGCCATCGCCGGTGCTGGTGACGTCGGCGCAGATGATATGGCCGGAGTTTTCGCCACCCAGCTTCCAGCCTTGTGCCTGCATCATTTCGTTGACATAGCGATCGCCGACCTTGGCGCGCGCGAAGGGAATTTCCAATTCTTGTAAGGCCAGCTCAAAGCCCAGATTCGACATTAGCGTGCCGACCACGCCACTGCAGCGACCGCGCGTGCGCATTTGATCGCACGCGATGATATATAACAGCTCATCGCCGTCGACCAACTCGCCGCGATGATCGACAAACATCACGCGGTCGCCATCGCCGTCGAAGGCGATGCCGAGATCGGCCTGCTCCGCCACCACGCGTTGGCGCAAGCTTTCCGGCGCCGTGGAGCCGACGTGATCGTTAATATTCAGGCCATCCGGATCGATGCCCATGGGGATAACGTCGGCGCCCAATTCATCGAGCACGGCCGGCGCTACGTGGTAGGTCGCACCATGCGCGCAATCGACGACGATTTTCAGCCCCTTCAGATTGAGATAGGAGGGCACAGTGCTTTTGCAAAACTCGATATAGCGGCCGGTGGCATCGTGGATGCGAATCACTTTGCCGAGCTTGGCCGATTCGACCGTCGTCATCGGCTGGTCGATTTGCTGTTCGATGTCCAATTCAACGGCATCGGCCAGTTTGGTGCCCTGGCTGGAAAAGAATTTGATACCGTTGTCGTGGTAGGGGTTGTGGGAGGCGCTGATCACGATGCCAGCCTGGGCATGGAAAGTGCGCGTTAAATAAGCGATCGCGGGAGTCGGCATCGGCCCCAACAGTGAAACGTCGACCCCGGCGGCAACCAGACCTGCCTCCAGAGCGGATTCGAACATGTAGCCCGAGATCCGCGTATCTTTACCGATAATGACTTTGCTGCGCCCCTCGCGCGCGAATACCTTACCGGCGGCCCAGCCCAGCTTCAGCATAAATTCGGGATTGATGGGACCTTCGCCGACCAGGCCGCGCACACCGTCGGTGCCGAAATAACGTCTGCTCATTCAACTTGCTCCTGTTGGACTGCTGCACACAGGCGGACCACATCGCAGGTCTCGCGCACATCGTGTGCTCTTATAATGGAGGCGCCGCGCATCACCGCTGATGCGGCTAATGCCAGACTACCGGCGAGCCGTTGCTCGAGCGGATGTCCGAGCACATGGCTGATCAACGATTTGCGCGACAGGCCAACCAAAACCGGATAACCCAGCGCGCTCAATTGTTCCAGGCGATTTAATAATTGCAGATTGTGGGCGACGGTTTTACCGAATCCGAAGCCGGGATCCACGACAATATTGCGGCGCGCGACACCCAGTTTAGTACAGGCAGCGATTCGTAGCGTTAGAAAGTGGCGTACTTCCGCCACGACATCCTGGTAATCGGGATTATGTTGCATGGTGCCCGGCTCGCCGCGCATGTGCATCAGGCAGATCGGCAGACCGGTGGCCGCGGCTGCTTCGATGGCATGCGGGCGGGTCAGTGCGCGCACATCGTTGATAAGGCCGGCGCCGAGTGCCGCCGCCTCCAGCATAACTTCAGGGCTGCTGGTATCCACAGATAAAATTACATCGAGTTCGCGTGCCAGCGTTTCTACGACAGGCAGTACGCGATCCATTTCCTCTTGCAGGGAAACCGGTGCTGCGCCTGGCCGCGTCGATTCGCCGCCGATATCGATGATCGCCGCACCGGCCGCCACCATTTCTGCGGCTTGTGCGTGCGCCTTGCCGAGCGCAAGGCGTCCGTCGATGAATGCTGCGCCGCCATCGGAAAATGAATCGGGGGTGATGTTGAGGATGCCCATCACGCGCGGGCGCGACAGATCCAAAAGACGCCCGGCGCAATTAAGCGCCGGGGGAGGGGATGGTTCAGTCATTGTCCGTATTACAGCTGGAGTCGAGGAGCTTAATGCTCGCCGGCAGGGCCACCGATCGGTCCGGCGCGATTGCCGTCCTGCGAGGGTGCTTCGCCACCGCTATTGGGGCGGTTGCTATCCCAATCCGCCGGCGGGCGCGGTTTGCGACCGGCCATGATGTCGTCGATCTGGCTGAGGTCGATGGTTTCATACTGCATCAACGCATCCGACATCAGCTCCAGTTTGTCGCGATTCTCCTCCAGCAATTGTTTGGCGCGACCGTAGCACTCGTCGATGATACGGCGCACTTCCTGGTCGATATGCTTGGCGGTTTCGCTCGAAATAGTTCGCGAGGCGCTGGCGGCGCTGCGACCGAGAAACACTTCTTCCTCGCTTTCGTCGTACAGCAACGGCCCCATCTTTTCCGACAGGCCCCATTTGGTGACCATACTGCGCGCCATCTCGGTGGCGCGCTTGATGTCGTTCGAGGCGCCGGTGGTAACGCCGTCGGCGCCGAGAATCATCTCCTCGGCGATGCGGCCGCCGAACAGCGAGCAAATATTGCTGATGATAAAGCGACGGCTATGGCTGTAGCGATCTTCGGCCGGTAGGAACATGGTAACGCCCAATGCGCGGCCGCGCGGAATAATGCTGACCTTATAGACCGGGTCGTGCTCGGGCAACAGGCGGCCGACAATGGCGTGACCGGCTTCGTGGTAAGCGGTGTTGCGCTTCTCGGCCTCCGACATAACCATCGATTTGCGTTCGGCGCCCATCATGATTTTATCTTTCGCCAGCTCGAACTGCTCCATGCTGACGGTGCGCTTGTTGGCGCGTGCCGAGAACAGTGCCGCTTCGTTGACCAGATTGGCAAGGTCGGCGCCGGAGAAGCCGGGGGTGCCGCGCGCTATAACCGAAGGATCGACATCGTCGGACAACGGTACTTTACGCATGTGCACTTTCAGAATTTGCTCGCGACCGCGGATGTCGGGTAACCCGACCACGACCTGACGGTCGAAGCGGCCTGGGCGCAATAGAGCCGGATCGAGCACATCGGGACGGTTGGTAGCGGCAATGACGATCACGCCATCGTTGGCCTCGAAGCCATCCATCTCGACCAACAGTTGGTTCAAGGTTTGTTCGCGCTCATCGTGACCGCCGCCGAGGCCAGCGCCGCGATGGCGGCCGACCGCATCGATTTCATCGATGAAAATAATGCATGGAGCTTGTTTCTTCGCTTGATCGAACATGTCGCGGACGCGCGAGGCGCCGACGCCGACGAACATCTCCACGAAATCCGAGCCGGAGATCGAGAAGAACGGTACTTTGGCTTCGCCGGCAATGGCTTTTGCCAGCAGCGTTTTACCGGTACCAGGCTGGCCAACCATCAACACGCCACGCGGGATACGACCGCCGAGTTTTTGAAACTTGGCCGGATCGCGTAAAAACTCGACCAGTTCTTTAACTTCTTCCTTCGCCTCATCGCAGCCGGCGACATCGGCGAAAGTGGTTTTGATCTGATCCTCGCCTAGCAGGCGCGCCTTACTTTTACCGAATGCCATCGGGCCGCCGCGGCCGCCCGCGCCGCCCTGCATTTGGCGCATAAAGAACATAAATACGGCGATGATAATTAAAATCGGGAAACTGGCCACCAGCAACTGCGACCAGAGGCTTTGGGTCTCGGGCTTAACGCCTTTGACGTCGACTTTATTATTGATCAGATCGTCGATTAGCTTCGGATCCTCGATATAGGGCCGCACGGTTTCGAAGGTGGAGTGATCCTTGCGCAGGCCCAGAATCATCTGGCCATCGATGGTCACCTGGCTGACGCGGTCCTGCCGCACTTCTTCGATAAACTGCGAATAATTGAGCTGCTCTTTGGTTGGCTGCATGCTGAAGTTATTGAAAACCGTCAGCAATACAGCTGCGATGATCAGCCACAGGAGCAGGTTTTTTGCCATGTCGTTCAAGTGTGGATCCTCTATTAACACCACTTTTCAGCGCATAACATGCTGCTGACTGGTGCTTCTGCTTCACTCTACTACAGAAGTGCGCCGGCCTCCACGCCAACGCGATCCGCACTTCTACCTAATATTTAACAGTGTGACGCCAAAAACCTCTTCAGTACAAAGCGTAGCCGCTGCTTTACGCGGCGGCGCGCTTTCGCACTCGATGCGCAGATACTCTAGCAGAGCCTTATAGTCTTGCCTTGGCAAAGCTGGTGCGGCTAAACCTGAATGCGCCGTCGACAACTGATTGCTTGGGTAAGCCACCGAGCCTGACAGGCTCCTGTCTTCTCTCCATATGGGGGGGGCTATCGAAAATTACAACCGCTACCGGTCGATCATTTAACGCGTCGAATATATTGTCCCGGATCATAGGTCGTTCCGGATCGTATCGCCGTCCCATGCCAGCGATCGGTACTGCCGCCGCCAGCCCGGTCGGCCGGTTTTCGCGCGAGCCCTAACAGTTTGCGATAGGCGCGCGAACGGTAGCCCAACACTTTTTCGACACGGAAGGCGCCGAAACGTTCTTTGTGTCGAAGGTTGCCGAATTTGCCATCGACGGGCAGCGCCGATCGCCATTCTGTTAAGCCGCCGACTGCTTTATACTGCCCGCCCATCCCTTGTAGCGTCCTTACTACTATGCCACTCGATTCAGATCGCAAGAAACAATTACGCACTATCGGCCATCAACTCAATCCGGTGGTGATGATATCGGAGCGGGGTCTGTCCGAAGGAGTGAGTCTGGAGCTGGAGCGGGCACTGGAGGACCATGAGCTGATTAAGGTTAAGCTCGGCGTCGCCGATCCTGCCGAGCGCCGCGCACTGGCTGACCAGTTGTGCGAGCAGCACCGTGCGGAGCTGGTGCAGGCAGTGGGGAAAGTGGTGCTGATTTTTCGCAAAGCGCAGAAGCCGAATCCCAGGCTTTCAAATCTGCTGCGACCGGTTTGAGGGTAGTTGTTAGTTGTTGGTGATTAGTTGTTAGTAGTTAGGTTTTAGTAGTTAGTTAAAGCAAAAAAGGCGGCCATCGGCCGCCTTTCTTTTTTTGTGTTACCTAAAGCCCAGCTACTAAAAACTAATCCCTGTTTTTATATGTGCTGAACGTCGTCGATTTCGTATTCGACATCGCCGCCCGGTGTTTTTACCACGACCACATCGCCTATTTCCTTGCCGATCAAGGCGCGAGCGATCGGCGAGGTCACCGAAATGCGATTCTGTTTAACGTTCGCCTCATCCTCACCGACGATTCGATAAGTGACTTGATCGTCGGTGTCGCAGTTAATGATTTTTACCGTGGCGCCAAAAATCACTTTGCCGGTGCAGGGAATTGTCGAAATATCGATAACGCGGGCATCGGCAAGCTTGCCTTCGATTTCGTTGATGCGGCCCTCGCAAAAGCTTTGCTGTTCGCGCGCGGCATGATACTCGGCGTTTTCCTTGAGATCGCCATGCGCGCGTGCCTCGGCAATCGCCTGGATAATACGCGGCCGCTCGACGCTTTTTAAACGCTGTAATTCTTCGCGCAGCGCGACTTCGCCAGCCACGGTCATCGGAATCAAAGTGCTCATGCGTCGAATCTCCTGTGCATAGTTTGCAGTGGTCGCACTGCTTTTTCCTCGCCGTAGCGCAAGGCTAAAACAACCGCTTCTGCGCCAGCCAGCGTTGTGCTGTAAAACACTTTGTGCGTGAGGGCGGAGCGGCGAATAGTCGACGAGTCGGCGATGGCCTGCTTGCCCTCCGTGGTGTTGACGATCAGCTCGATCTCACCGTTCTTCACCATGTCGACAATGTGCGGGCGACCTTCGTTCACTTTGTTGATGCTCTGACACTCCAGGCCCGCGGCCGCCAATATACGCTGCGTGCCGCGCGTAGCGCACAGTGTAAATCCGAGTGCGATTAAATCCGCTGCCACCGCAGCCACCGCCGGTTTGTCCTGCTCGCGCACGCTGAGAAATGCCTTGCCGCCGCGCGGTAATTTTTCGCCGGCACCGAGCTGGGCTTTTGCATACGCTTCGGCAAACGTATCGCCGACACCCATGACTTCGCCGGTGGATTTCATTTCCGGACCAAG
>DATIED010000659.1:0-3029 GCA_035455965.1 Spongiibacteraceae bacterium | reverse complement strand
TCAACTCCTCGACGAACTGCGGCCGCTCCGGGCGCGGACCGACAAAACTCATTTCGCCTTTGAACACGTTGAATATCTGCGGCAGCTCGTCGATGCGGGTATTGCGAATAAACTGGCCGACGCGCGTCACCCGGCTGTCGTTTTTTTGCGCCCAGACCGCCTTACCGTCTTTTTCGGCGTCGATCCGCATACTGCGGAATTTATGCACGCGAATAATGCGCCCGCCGTAGCCAACACGCTCCTGACTATAGATCAACGGCGCGCGCGCACCCTCTTCAAGCTTGATGGCGATGGTCGCCAGCAACATAAGCGGCCAGGTCACCAGCAGCAATAGCGTGCTCGCCACCAGATCGAAACCACGCTCGAGATAATCGCGCAGCGGCGAGAAAGAAAACCCATCGGAAAATACCAGCCAGCCCGGCGACAACGAGCGAATATCCAAGCGTCCTGACTCGCGCTCCAAAAAGCTTAAATCATCGATCACGCTGATGCCATTCAACTTGCAGTCGAGCAGATCGTCGAGCGGAAAACCACTTTGGTCGGAGCGGCGGCGCTCGTCGACGGCAACCACCAGCTCTTGTATTTTATGTTGCAGACAAAAGGCCTGCAGTGTGCCCGAATAATTTATCATCACCTCGGACGGTACTTTATGCCCGGCCTCCGAGACCGGCCAGAACCCGGCGACATGCAGCTCTTCGCCCGCGACCGCGGCCAGCGACTCCGACAGGCGCAACGCTTTATTACCGGAGCCGATCACCAACACCTGCCAGCGCCAGGCGGCGACGTCGGAAATTCGATGGAACACCGAGCGTATCAGTGCTATCAACGTCAACGAGACGATACTGGTGATGGCCAATACACCGCGCCCGAAATAAAGCTGCTGCTCCGGAAATAAATAAAAGGTGAGGGAAACCAGAGTGGTGCCAATGAGAAATATAGCCACCATCGTGCGCAGAATGGAACCGATAATACCTTCGCTGGTGTGTGGACGATAAGAGCCCAACGCAATCATGGACAATATATTGATGAGTGCGTAAATATGGCCGCGCCATAAATCCTCATCGACAGGAAATAGCCACTCGTCCCATGAAAAGCGGATCATATGCGCGATGTAAACCGCAGCGACCATCGCGCAATATTCAAGTACCACCAGGACCAGCAGGTAGACCGGTATGTACTGCCGAAATATCCTGATATGATTCACAAGCTGCCCTTGCTTGACGAAAATGAATGGGCGATCTGTCGCCGCATGGTCAACGAACAATTATCGCCCAAGCTCAAGAAGCTGTCTAACATAATGACCGATAAGCAAAGCCGATTAACATTGAATCCATCCTGCGGACCATCGGTTGGCGCCATCGCGGCGACGAATTTAGAGCCATCAATTTTAATCCCCGGTCGACGTACACCATGAATACATCAGATACTCCACGTTCGACGGATGCGCTCGAACAGCATAGACAGACATTCGACAATATGTCGCTGCTGCAACTGTTTGTGGACAACCCGGCGCGGGCGGAGCAATTCACTCTGAGAGCAGGAGACTTGCTGCTCGATTTTTCAAAGAACTTTTGTACCCAGAAAACGTTACAACTATTCGCGCAGCTCGCCGATCAACGCAATCTGCGCACCGAAATCGACGCGCTCTTCAGCGGCGCGCTGGTCAATGTCACGGAGTGTAGACCAGCATTGCACACAGCGTTGCGCGCATCGGCGGCAACGGCCCCCAAACACGAAGAAATCCAGCAAGTATTGCAACGCATGGAGCAATTGGTCGATGCGTTGACGCAGCACCGTAGCGTAGGCTTTACCGGCCTGCCGATCACCGATGTCATCCATATCGGTATCGGCGGCTCGGATCTCGGCCCGCGCTTTGTAACCGCTGCGCTGCAAGCTTTGCACACACCGACGCTGCGCGTGCACTTCGTCGCCAACGTCGACCCCAACGAAATAGACGATACGCTCGCGGCGTTGGACCCGGCCACTACACTGGTAATTACCGCATCGAAATCTTTCGCCACGCAGGAAACGCTCGCCAATAGCCGACGCGCAAGACAGTGGCTGGCTGCGGCTGCCGGGACGCGCGCCATCGACAATCAGCTCGCCGCCATCACCGCCAATCCCGCCAAAGCCATCGCCTTCGGGGTCGGCGAGCAACATATTTTTCCGATGTGGGATTGGGTTGGCGGACGCTACTCGCTCTGGTCGGCGATCGGCTTGCCGATTGCCATTGCCATCGGCTGGCAAAACTTTCAGGAGTTGTTACGCGGCGCAGAAAATATGGACGAGCACTATCGCAACGCGCCCTTTCAGACCAATATGCCGGTGCTACTGGCGATGCTGGAGTGCTGGTATAGCGATCGCTGGCAGGCCTATAGCGCATTAGTGCTGCCCTACTCGCATCGGCTGCGCTTGTTCCCGGCGTTTTTACAGCAGCTATCGATGGAGAGCCTCGGCAAATCGGTCGATCGTCGAGGTCGCGCCGTCGCTGAGCAAACGGGCCTCGTCATCTGGGGCGAACCCGGCACCAATAGTCAGCATTCCTTTATGCAGCTGTTGCATCAAGGCACGCGCTTTATCCCTGTCGACTTTATTGGCGTGATCAATGCCGAGGCGATCAATGCGGAGAATAACGGCCATTTACAGCACGTACAGCTGTTCGCCAACTGCGTGAGCCAAAGCCAGGCGTTGATGACTGGCAAATCGCTGGCCGCCGCGATCGCGGAACTGCGCAATACCGGCATGTCCGAAGCGGATGCGCAAATACTCGCGCCCCACAAAGTGCTGCCCGGCAATCGGCCGAGCAATACCATTCTGCTGGATGCCCTGGGGCCGCGACAGCTCGGCGCACTGATCGCGCTGTACGAGCACAAGGTACATGTGCAAAGTATCGTTTGGGATATCGATGCATTCGATCAATGGGGCGTGGAATTAGGCAAACAATCTGCCGATCAAATCTATGCCGCGCTAACGACTGACACCCCCTATCTGGCGGATGCGTCGACTAATCAGCTTATTCGCCACTTTCA
>DATIED010000658.1:0-4020 GCA_035455965.1 Spongiibacteraceae bacterium | reverse complement strand
TCCATTCTCCGTAATGCCGGACACTTCGTGCCCCAACGTGAAAGGAATGTCGAAACCTGCAGCCAGAAAATGCAGATCCGAACCGCAAATACCGGCTGCAACCACTTTGACGCGAACGCCCTCTCCGCTGGGTTCGGCAACATGCGACAAACAGGCTTTGTGATCTTTACAGCGTACGGCTTTCATATCAGCGCTCTCCTATATCCACGTTTTGAGCAATTCGCAGCGATTGCATAAAAAGACTGGCGACAGTGAGGAAACTGTCGCCAGTAAACTGCATTGCAGCAATCAACAATTTTCTATACGAAAAGTTTATTCGTACTGGTAACGGACGGAGGCGCTCCAGGTACGCGGATCGGTATAGGCTCCACTGCTGAATAAATTCGAGCCAAAATCAAACGCATCGGACAATATCCGCACGTTCGATAAATTGCGGCCTTCAACCGCAAAGCGCCAATGGTTATCCAGCGTTGTCAGCGAAACAGTGGCGTTGTACATCGTATGTGCCGGCGACACTACCGAACTCGAGTAGGCCGCTGTCATATCGGTGGGCGAAACAGCATAGGATTTTTCGCGATAATTAACATTACCCGCTAGCTGTACGGTGCCGACGCTCTCTACCTCTTTTGTGAATACCGGCCCCAGGTTGGCGGTCCAACGCGGCGCGTAGCCCATTCGGAAATTACTCGCAGAATCGGGGCTCAACAGGAACGTACCGGTGGGGTCCCACTGCGACGCGTTATATTTATCGATAACTGTCTGCAAATAGCCCACCGCGCCATTGATTACCAAACCACTAAGCGGCGTGGACCAGCTCGCGTCGACGTCGATGCCAGTCGTATGCACTGAGCCGGCGTTTTCGTTAATCTGCAGTAATTTGGTAGTGTCGACCGGATTGGATGCGATGACACGAATTAACTTATCTCGATAATCGTTGTAAAACCACTCCGTATTGATGCGCAGGGTATTTTGCAGCAGTGTTGTTTTTAAACCGAGCGCATAGGTTTTAACATTCTCGGGATTGTAAGTGCTCTTACCAAGGTCAAATGCAAGATTACCGCCTTGCGTGTTAAACCCACCTTGCTTATAGCCTTCTGAATAGCCAGCATACGCCATGGTATCCGGCGAAATATCGTAGGCTAAGCGTATAGTTTTAGTGAATTTACGCCAGCCCTTGTCGAAGTCTGTGCTGGTGTCATCGAGCACTAAATTGCCGAAGTCGGGTAACGTCTCAGTCTGCGTGTAAGTTGCAGTCGATTGATCCCAGTTGTAGCGTCCACCCAGCGTCAAATGCCAATCGGTCGCTAAATCAAAATCCCAGCTGGTATAAATCGCTTTCGAGATATTTTCGGAAACGGTGTTACCGTCGCGAACTAAATTCACGCCCGCTACCGCGGGATAGAACAACGATTGCAACGGGTTGCGCTGATTTTCTTTGAAATAATAAAATCCAATTACGCCGTCGACACCATCGCCAGTGTAATTGCCTTGAAACTCTTGCGTGCGCGCAGCGTCGAGCACGGTCTGCGTGGTTTCCAGACCCGGTGTCACGGAGCTGTCCAAATCTTGAATGGGCGCATAACCTGAATATCGATAGGCACTGACCGATTTAGCAGCCCATTCGTCGCTTATCTCCCAGTTAAGCGTTAAAGCATGCGTTAATGTTTTCACATAAGCGCGGCCTGGATTGGCAACCTTCAGTGAGATTTCATCTTTGCCGGGACTCCAGTTCACCGTCGGATCAACGATGCCTTGTGCGTTAATGCTGGCTATGTAATCGGCACTGCTAAAAATCCGTTTACCCTGCTTAGGCAAGCCTCGATCCATGAAATAATCGCTTACCCATTTGGCAGTGACCGTGTCCGTCGGCGTAAATTTCAGCGAGCCGCGCGCGCCCCATGAATCGACGCTGCCGTACTTCCTACCATCGCCATCATTAGTCTGAAAGCCATCCTGCTGTTTACGCGTTACTGCAGCGCCGCCGTACAGCAAATTATCGACCAATGGCCCGGACACACTGCCGGTGGTATCGCGTAAATTAAACGAGCCGATTTTTTCCTGGACGAATGCTTTTAGCGTATCGGACGGATCCTTGGTGATGTAACGAATTGCACCGCCGATGGTGTTGCGGCCGTATAAGTTACCCTGCGGCCCCTTCAAAACCTCCATACGCTCGACATCGTAGACATCGAGGATCGCGCCGTTCGCGCTGGCCAGGTAAACATCATCGATATAGATACCGACGCCCGGCGCAAAACCTGCTTCATTACCGATACCTCGGACCACCGCATTGAGCGTACCGGCTGCGCCAACCGAAGCGCCATTGCCAATCGTTACGTTCGGGATGATGTTTTCGAGATTCTGAATATTGTTAACCTGTGCAGCCTCCAACTGATCGCTCTGCAAAGCATTGATCGCCTGCGGCAATGCTTGCAAATTCTCCTCGCGCTTGCGCGCGGTAACAATGACTTCCTCCAGCGCCTGGCCCGCAGAGACCGGCGGCGCCAAACATACAGAAACCGCAATGCTTAGTGCGGAAAGCGCAGTGCCCGGACCAGTCAGCGGATTTAACCGCAATCGAAAGCGCGGGGACATATTTTGCAAACGAGCCATTCTTACACTCCTCAAGCTATATCGTTATTTAGCGTCAACTCAGGGTTGCGCTGTTTAAAAAAGCGCGGGAATTCCGCGCAAAGACTTCCCATGGAGAGAGCAATTGGGAGTATTCAGTGATCAATCGGTAAGCGCCTGCGGCATTTCAGATGCCTTAGGTGTTGGAAACCATTGCTGGCCGCCAGTTAAACAGCTATATATAATTTATCGATAAATTATCAAAATTGAGGCGCCAAAATATAATATATTTATTGGTAAGTAAATAGCGCACGGGGGATTTGTTCGAACAGCTGTATACTGAATTTTAAACCCTTTAAAAACAGTGCCCTGGCAACGCTGACCTGCTGCCAACCACCGCCTATCGAGCCTTGACAGCGCTGCCCATCGGAAATTAAACTGCGATTTTATTTACTGATAAATAAATAAGCCACTAAAGACGGTCGGACTCCAGCGCGCCGCCAGCCAAAGCCCCCTCTGCTACCGGCTTACTCTTCCTTGATATCTCTAATGGGACATCCTATGAAAATCGGCGTACTACCGTTATTTGTAAAAGACATTATTTGCAATCCAGATTGGGTTGCGGAATTCGTCGGCACGGCGGAAGAGGAAGGCGTCGAGTCGATTTGGGCGGTCGAACATGTGATCGTTGCCGAAAATTACAAACCGAACTATCCCTACTCGACGGATGGCCGTGCTCCGACATCCGCGAATACCGTGATGCCCGACCCCTTGGAATGGCTGAGTTTCGCTGCTGCCTTTTCCAAAAAAGTCAGATTAGGCACTAGCGTTGTGGTCCTGCCGCAGCACAGTCCAGTGCAGCTAGCCAAGCGCCTGGCCACAATCGATCAGCTTTCTGGCGGCAGAATGATGTTAGGAGCGGGGCTCGGCTGGCAGGAGGAGGAATATGCTGCGCTGAATGTCCCTTTCGCACGCCGCGGCGCACGCATGGACGAATACATCGCTGCAATGCGCGCGCTGTGGACCCAGGAGCCGGCTTCGTTCGCGGGCGAATTTGTGCAGTTTGAACGCGTTTTCTCCGATGTCAGGCCAGTGCAACGCGGTGGTGTTCCAATCCTCATTGGCGGCAGCACCGCTGCAGCTGCGCAACGCGCAGGACGCATCGGCGATGGCTTCTATCCGTATGTGATTTCACCGGAAGATATGGCTTTACGCATTGCCGATATAGCTCAGGCCGCAGCAGTGGCCGGACGCTCACTACAAGAAATCGAACTTACCGTTTGGCCCGGCAGTTGGCAATATCGGGCATCGCTCGATGCCGATGTTATGCAGCGTTATCTTGCCCTGCCGATCTCGCGCATCGTGGTTGGCATGCACGAAGCGGATCAACCGACATTTTCCGGATTGCGGGATTTGTTACGCAGGACTACCGATATCATCGCCAAAATT
>DATIED010000657.1:0-4569 GCA_035455965.1 Spongiibacteraceae bacterium | reverse complement strand
CGGCTATTTCAATTTCCCGACCTATTACGAGCACTACTACAGAGAGGACATGCTGTATGAAACCGCACAGCTTCCACATAATATCTTTATTCAGGTTGGCACCGACACGGGTGTAACGGGGCTGTGCATTTTTCTAATGATTATTTATCGGAGCTTTCGCACTACAGCCGAAATTCGTAAATTGACAGAAGCGGATCGCACTACAACCCCTTACTACCGGTTGGCTCGTGGTCTGGATTCGGCTTTGTGGGGATTTCTGATCGCCGGCCAGTTTGTCACGGTAACGTATTATCCTTATTTCTGGGTAAATTTAGCTTTGTCCGTTTCGTTGAAAAATGTCGTGAAGCGCGAGTTGGATATGAAGTCGCAGTAGCGAACTACAACGGGTGCCTGCAGTTAGCGGCGATCCGCTCAAAGGGCATTAAATCAACGGTATTAAATGCGGTGCTCGCGATATCTAAGCGCATCGCGGATACAGGTGGATCGATCGATGGATTTAGGTAAAAAGATTTTGCTGGTTTTTTCCGAGCTGCCCTATCCTGCGCGATTGAACGGCATATCGGTGCGTTATGCCCCCATTATTACGGCGCTTGCTGCGCGGCACGACATTCATGTGGCTATTGTCACCAGGCCCGATGAGTCCGGGTATCCAGTGGGGCTCGAGCAGATATGCAAATCGGTGGATATATTTCGACGCGTGCGCACGCCGATAGCGATAGGAAGAAAAATCGCGACTCGCCTGAGTAAGTGCTTTTCTTCCGCGGTTCCGTATCCGTTATATAGTTACGATCACGCCGAGATCGAGCAATTTTTGCGGGGTGTTGCCGAGCCTCATGCCTGTGACCTGGTGGTGTGGGTCGGGTCCATGCATCTGGAAATCGGCATAAAGATTTTTGGTGCCGATAATATCGTTCACGATGCCATAGACTCGCTCTACCATGGTCACCTCAGAAACGGGCAACGCTCCATTTTCCATGGTATCGATGCTGCGAAGATTAACTCCTGGGAGCGCCATCTCGTCGGCGTTACGCGCGGCACCAGTTTCGTTTCGCATACGGATGCCGGATTGTTCGAGAAAATTCCCGAGCTGGCGAAGAAGGTTGCGGTTTTTCCTAACGGCGTTTATTTGGATGATTTCGGCGATGTGAAGCACATCGATGTCGATACCGATGTGGTTACCTTGGGGTTTCTCGGGCATATGGGGTACCCACCCAATATCCAGGCTGCATTGCGGCTGAAAAAAATATTCGATGCAGTGGTAAAAAAAGACAGCAAATTCAGGTTGCTGATTATCGGTCGAGACCCCGCCCCGGAGATTTTAGAGCTGGCGAAAACCGCAGGCGTTACGGTGACCGGGCCAGTGGACAATGTCTGGGAATATATCGCTAAGGTGGATGTCTTCGTATTCCCTATGGTTTCGGGCGCGGGGCAGCAGAATAAAGTGCTCGAAGCCATGTACGGCGAAAAAGTGGTTATTTGTAATTCGCTGGCAAATAGCGGAGTGGGCGCAACGAATCAAACGCATTTGCTCGTTCGAGAAACAGATAAGGATTTTGCGGACGCAATTTTAAATGTGAAGCGGCAGAGAGAGGCCATGCGCGCTATTGCGGCAAGCGGTAAGGCTTTTGTGCGCGAGCGCTATTCCTGGGAAAAAATTATTCCGCTACTGGAGAAATTTTGGTTTTCGGTTTAATAGAATACTTTGTTTGAATAGCGGCGACAGCCCAAAACCAGTATTGGATGGGGATGCATTTAGAGGGTTGAGTTGTGTTGTTGGAGCACTCGCTCGCCGCCGCCAACAAATTAAGTGGGCGACGGCGAGTTTACTGTTGATATTACTTGGTCGTGTTGATTTGAATACCTTGAAGACCTTGAACCTGGGCCGGCGGGGACTTCTGCGGCGCTTGCCCCAAGGCGGTGCCATCCACCATCGAAGAATTCGAGGCGACGATCACGTTATCAATTAAGAAGTACGTGTCGCTATCGAAGCCGGTATTTGACCAACCCAGCAGATAACCACCGTTGATGTAGTTTTGCGTGCCGCCGAAGAACCAGCCATCGTGTGCGTCGATGATTTTGCCCACGGTACCATTGGCGCGCTTGACCCAGAACTCAACTACGCCATCGTTGGAGGTCGCGCTGGTTGGCATCACGACATGTATCGTGCGCCGTTGCCAGGTGCCGAGATCGACCTTTATGTTAACAACCGGTTTGTCGGCTTCCGGCCACATCTGGTACCAATCGCGCGCGCCGTTGCGCATTACCGAAAAAGAACCGCTTTGCAGCGAGCCGCCGACATTGGTCGTGTTGGGAGCGCTGGTGTAATAGTCCCTGCGCATCATGTTCAGACCCAATATCAGGGTGGGGTTTGAACCGCTGTATTCGTCGGCATACATGGCAATCAGTTTTTCGCCGCCGCCGACCCAACTGGTGCTGGCGGGATCGAGATCGCGATGAAAATAATTGGAGGGAATATAGATATCGTACTGCAGCCATATTTCGGTTAGGCCCTTGGTTCCCAGCGCGCTCGAGTTGATCGAGTAACGCTGCTCGGCCCAGGAGTTAATTCCGCTCGGGTAATAAAACTGCAATGCGCAGGTGGTGCAATCGCCGGTCCGCGCACTGTTGGCTGGAATGGCCGGATTGGTGATGGGTTTTACGCCGGAGAAGCCGGGTTTGGCCAGCGTGGTGCTATCGGTCAGGTTCACCAGGGTGGTATTTGCTTCATCGGTCCAGACGACATTGCTGGCGCCGAGTTTTGCATTGCTGGCGGAGTTGAGTTTTTGCCCCTTGTACAGCTTGTCAAAAGAGTCGGTAAACTGAAAACTCCCGGCAGCCGATGCTGTGGAGCTTAGGCCCAGCCCAAGGGTTAGCCCGAAAATGCCCGCTAATAGCGGTGCTTGTTTTTTGAATCGAAAACGGATCATGGTAGACCCCTCATTTGTAATCAAATTGCGCGAAGTCGACATCCAGGTAAATGGTTCCCTTGCCGCTAAGGGTATAGGCTATTGTCAGCTTTGCTATTCGTCATTCCGGCAGTTGTGATTCGACGCATGAAATCATTCTGGCATTGCGCCAATTCGTGACTTATATCACATAAGCTGCCCAGGGAAAATGCATTTAGCAGGCGTTCCATGATGTCAGCTCTCTCTATAGTTGGGTATTCGAGATAACTCACTTCTGGGTTGTTTGTCTTGATCAGCATTGGCGAGGAGCTCTCGGCCGGACCGCCTGGAACTCTAGCCTTTATAATAGCTGCGAGCTTCTTCGTAGTCGCCTCCGGCGAAATATTTTTTAACGCCCATTGCCTAGGTTGATAGTTTCCCCAGGTTTTAGCCATCTGCACAAGTACCTCCGACAATTGATCCTCATAAATCAACGCGCCGGTATATTCATTTATGTAAGCTTTATTGACGCCGATATTATCTGCCAGTGCGATGACGGGCAGGTTGCAAAACATCGATTCAAAAAGGCTGCGATTACTGCCTTCTTTCAGGGACATTAAGACGTTCACTTTGCAGGTGTTGAGTAGTTGGCTTAATTGCTCCTGGCTAAGCGATAGTTCCAGCCGGCAGTGCTCGGCGATCCCATAATAGTTTATTAAGGCTTGAATTTCCGCGGCTTTGCCACCCCATGCGGCGCATACCAGTACAGCCTTATAGTTTCGATCATATGCCTCGATTATTTTCTTTATCGCTTTTAGGTAGATGTGAATCCGCTTAACCGGGCTTGTGTTTGCCACGTATACGGAGTCGTAAATCTTGCTGTCGGCGTTGGGGGTGAAGCGCCCATGATCTACCCAATCGCTGGCGCCGATGCTGATCGGGACCAGATTCGAGCAGAGGCACTCCAGCGCAACCCGATCGCGAATTTCGCTCGACTGCACAAAAATGGGTTGTTCGGTTTTGGTGGTCCAGAACAGGATATCTGCGTCCATATAGCCGGACCAACTCGGCTCCAGGACGATATGGAAATATTTGGCCAGCGACTCGATATTTATATTGCGATAATAATAGGAGCACACTTTGGTGAAGGTGATTATCAAAATTCCTTTTTCGACAATTTGCCGGTCCTGCAAAGCAGGCCATTGCGTCACGATGGTTCTGATGACGGCCTCATTGCGCGTAACGCCGCTGCTAACAAGTGCGTCGCCGGCATCTTTGAGAGCGCTTAAATTGCGCAGTACCGCGCGAAATGCCGCAGCCGAGTAGAGCAGTCGATGCGCGGCGAGCGCGCAGCGCAGAGCGCTGGTTTTTTTGCCGATCGGCTTTAGCAGATTGGCCGCGATTAAGAGAAACAGTCCAATAATAATTCGAACATACTTCTGCTTTATGTCGAAGAACCAGCGCCTCAGTGGAATTAGTCGAATGGCTAATCCGGATGGTCTCATTAAAATATTCTCCACTGTCGTAACGATTGCATGCTTGTTGCCGCCGGGCTCGGCCCTGCAGATAGGGCTATAAAAGAGATTTAACGACCCGCATTTTCCCTGAAGGCTCTCTATCTATCGATGCGCATAGCTCGATGGAAAAAGCGATATTCGGATCGATATTTTGCTGTAATAGAGCG
>DATIED010000656.1:0-2227 GCA_035455965.1 Spongiibacteraceae bacterium | reverse complement strand
TACTCGACCAAATTGGCCGCATGCACGCCGATATCGCCGATACAGCCGCCGCTGCCGGCGCGTTTTGGATCGAGCCGCCATTGCGCCTGCTTGTTGTCGGTTTGCTCGACGGCTGCGCTCAGCCAAACCTGAGCATAATCGACGACGACTTTACGAATTGCGCCCAGCTCGCCGTTGGCAATGCGAAATTGCGCCTCGCGCACCAATGGATAACCGGTATAGGTATGTGTCAGGCCGTACAACACCGGACTCGCCTGCAATGCCGCGCGCAGTTGTTTACATTCATCGAGATTGAGGGTTGCCGGTTTGTCCGAGAGCACGTGAAAGCCCTGCTCGATCGCCGCCAATGCCACCGGTAAATGCAGATGATTAGGCGTTGCGATGGCGACAAAATCCATGCGGATTTCGGCGGGCAACGCGCGCTCGGCACGCATCATACTGCGATAGTCGGCATAGCTGCGGGTCGCCGGCAAATACAGCGCCTGGGCGCTGCGCGCCGCGCGTTCAGGATCGCTGCTTAATGCCGCGCACACTAACTCAATCTGGCCATCCAGCGCGGCCGCCATGCGATGCACGGCACCGATAAAGGCGCCCTCGCCGCCACCGACCAGACCCATTCTTATTTTGCGAACTGTCACGGAGTCAGGCCTATCGAGACTTGGGATAGCGCAGAATGTAAACGTTTACAGCAAAGTTCGCAAGTTAACGGTTGGCAAGTTATCTACCCCAATCAACTTAGCGCCGCTTGAGTGTCGCCGTGGAGCAACGCACCACCAGCTCATGCGCCAGCACGACCTGATTCGCCTGCTCGTCATGATGCTTCAACTTTGCGATCATCTTCGCCATCGTCGCACGGCCTATTTCGCGGCGCGGTTGATGGACTGTAGTCAGCGGCGGCTCCACATACTGAGCAAATTCAATATCGTCGAAGCCGACCACTGAAATCTCGTCGGGCACGCGGAGCTGGCGCGCGCGCAACGCCTTGATCGCACCGATCGCCATGGCATCGCTGGCGGCAAAAATGGCTGTGAATTTAATTTTTTTATCGAGCAACCATTGCACCGCCTGCTCGCCGGATTGCAGCGAGAAATCGCCGTTCACGACCAGATCTTTATCGTAATTCAAGACTGCCTGCTTGAGCGCCTGGCGATAGCCGCGCAAGCGGTCTTTGGGCAAGGGGGTCTGTGCCGGACCGTTGATGAAGGCAATGCGTCTATGCCCTAAATCCAGAAGGTGCCGCACCGCCAGCGCGGCGGCAGCAATATTATCGATGCTCACCGATGCCACGCTGGCATCATGTAAATATTCGCACGCCATCACCAGCGGAATCGATTTTCCATCATTGAGCTTAGGCACCTGCGGCAACGTACGACCGAGCGAAATCACGCCGTCGACCTGACGCTGCATGACGCTCTGCAAATATTCGAGCTCGCGCTCCGCGCTATTTTGCGTATCCCCAAGCAAGAGGCGGTAGCGGTGTTGCTGCGCAACCTCTTCCAGCCCTTGAATGATCAGGGAATAAAATGGATTACCGATATCCGGTATCAAAACCAAAATAGTTTGCGTACTCTGCATGCGGAAACTGCGCGCCAACGCATTGCGCACGTAGCCGCTACGCCGAATCGCCGCCTGCACTTTGCGGCGCGTCGCCTCGGTGACTTTGTCCGGCTCGGCCAAGGTACGCGATACGGTGGCTGTGGAGACGCCGGCCAGGCGTGCGACATCTTTGATCGAGCTCATTATTTCAGCGACTTCACGGCAGCAGACGAAGACTTAGTCTAACGCATCGCAGCTGAAAACAGCAGTCGACGAAATTGCTGTAAACGTTTGCAGCGGAAAACGCATCTGTTACATTGATACGCATCGCAGTGCGTTAAAGGTATTAGGTTTTAAGTTTGCGCGGCATCAAGTGCGCCACGCCTATAAAAAAACAAGCGACTATAGCGGGAAATAAAGGAAACCTTCGATGAAAAAATGGCTGCCGCGCATTCTATTAGCCTTACTTGTTATCGCCTTGGCAGGCGGTGCCCTCTATTATAAAACGATGCGCGATCTGGGCTTTTACCGCGAGCCAGTCTATGAAACCGTGCGCCCCGACCTGCCCGCACTGCCCAGACCCGCCGTGCTGCTATTTTCGAAGACTAACGGTTTCATTCATAAAGATGCCATTCCCGCCGCGAAGATCCTCGTACAACAACTGGCGAAGAAACGCAGCTGGTCGTTATTT
>DATIED010000655.1:0-5373 GCA_035455965.1 Spongiibacteraceae bacterium | reverse complement strand
CGTCCGCAAGGACGGCAGCCGCTTTTGGGCAAATGTCATTATCACTGCACTGTACGATGCCACTGGCGTGCATCGCGGCTTTGCCAAAGTCACGCGCGACCTGACTCAAAAACGCAAAATTAATGCGCTCGAAGATGAAGGGCGGCGCGTTACCAATTTTCTGGCAATGCTGGGGCACGAGTTGCGCAATCCGCTGGCACCTATCGTAAACTCGCTGGCGGTTTTAGAAATGGAAATGCCGGACGCTGCGCAGATGCACTCCCTGCATAAAATCATTGCGCGCCAGACGCGGCAGATGAGCCGACTTATCGATGATCTTCTCGACGTGAGCCGTATTATCAGCGGCAAAGTTCATTTAAATAAAGCACCGGTGAAACTACGCGATGCGGCGATGGCCGCAGTGGAATCCGTTGCGCCGCTGATACAAAAAAAATCGCATGTATTAACCGTGGATATGACCGCTGAATTATGGGTCGGCGGCGACTTCGCTCGGCTCGTGCAAATCCTCGTCAACCTGCTGACCAACGCAGCCAAATTCACGCCACCGGCCGGACGCATTACGCTGCATGTCGGCCGCGATCAAACCAGGGCGATCATCAGCGTTAAAGACAACGGTCCGGGGATTCCCGCGAATTTATTGCCGCATATATTCAAATTATTTTTCCAGGGCGAACAGGATATATCGCGCTCGCACGGCGGCCTCGGCCTGGGCTTGAGCCTGGTCCGCGAGCTCGTCAAATTACACGGCGGCGAAATTGCGGTGTTCAGTCCGGATCAACCGCATACCGGCAGCGAATTTATTATTCATCTGCCCATCGTTGAATCGCCACTGCAACACTCGCCGACGCACGATCAACGAAGCGACGGACAAGGGCAGCGCATATTGGTCGTCGACGATAACCGGGACGCGGCCGACACCATGAAACTGCTGCTGGAAGCACTGGGCTACGAGGCCACCGCTGTTTACGACGGCAATGCAGCACTGCACTCGATAAGTCAGAGCGAACCGGCCGTGGTACTGCTCGATATCGGACTACCCGGCATAAGCGGTTTGGAAATCGCCAGACAGATCGTCGGTAAAAACAGTAAAGCACCACTGCTAATTGCCGTGACGGGTTATGGGCAGGATGCCGATCGCGCGGCGAGCTCGGCGGCCGGCTTTCATGCTCACCTAACCAAGCCCGTGGCGCTTACCGATCTGACGGAATTGCTGGCAAAAATATTCGATAATGCTTGATGCGATTTCCGGCGCGACCGCGCAGTATTTGTAGCGCGATCAATAATCTTTGCGGCGAATATTTTTTCGCTCGCGGTAAAGAGCGCGCGCTGTAAACGAGGCCAGCGAATCGTAGCCGCATCATAAGCGCTGCAGTGCAACTTGCAGATTCTGTCGCACCGCTGCATAGCCTTTCCAGGGTTGTTTTTTGGCGAGCGCTAAAATCGCCTGCCAATCGCGTACTGTCCACTCCGCACTGCTCTTCAATCGATCGAGATCCTTCCAGCTGACCGGTATCGATACACCCAGACCCGCGCGTGCGCGCGCGCTGAAAGCGCAGGCGGTGGTGGCACCGAAGCCATTGCGCAGATAATCGACAAATATCCGGTTGATGCGATTTTTCGGCCCGCTCTTGGCGACAAACAGCGCGGGTAATGTCTTTGCCATATGCTGCACCAGACGCTGCGATAAATTTTTAACCGTATCCCAATCGGCAACCGGCTCCAGCGGCACTACAACGTGCAGACCTTTGCCACCGCTGGTTTTTAAAAAGCTCTTAAGGTGCAGTTCGTCCAGCAGGGCCTTAGTTAAATGCGTCGCCTGCTGGATCTGCGGCCAATCGATGCCATCGCCCGGATCGATATCAAAAATCATCCGGTCGGGATGTTTTATCGCGTGGATAGTCGCGTTCCAGGTATGCAACTCCACGACATTCATTTGCGCGCAGGCGATCAGCGCCGCCACCGAATCGATCATCACCAGCGGCGGATGACCGGGGAACAGCTTTTTATCCAATTGCCGCAAATGCGGCATCTTGGCCGCCTCCATATGCTTCTGAAAAAAGTGCGGCCCGTCGATGCCATCCGGCGCACGCACCAGCGATACCGGCCGATCTTTTAGATGCGGCAGAATCAGCGGAGCGATATTTGAATAGAATTCGGCCAGCTCCATTTTGGTGACGCCGGAGGCGGAATCGACGATTCGATCGGGATGAGTTATCGCAATCCCCTGCACTGCGTCTCGCGTTGTTTTAGTTGTTTTGGAAATGCGGCCGCTGCGGTTGGGTGGTATCTGCGGAGTGGACTTTTTCAGCGCGCGCGCAGCAACAGGTTTCTCAGTGGTGATATCGGCGGCGACTTTATCGCTGCGCAAACCTTGAAAACTCGGATGCCGAATGTGCCCAGCCTCGGTCCATTCGGAAAACGCTACCTCGCCGACCAATTTCGGTTTGAGCCAATGCATAGCGCGCGAAGGTCGTTCGCCGGTTAATTCCTCGAACGGCATGTCATCGACACGCAGCCGCTGCATGCTGGTCATTAGTTGGCGCAATGTCGTATCGGTGAAGCCGGTGCCCACTCGACCGGCATACCGTAGCTTCCCTGTTTCGGGATCGTGAATCCCCAACAATAACGAACCGAACGTGCCCGTGCGCGAGCCGCTCGGATCGGTGTAGCCGCAGATAATGAATTCCTGGCGCTGCAGACATTTCAACTTGATCCATTCGCGCGAGCGGCCCGCATGATAGATACTATCGGCCCGCTTGCCGATCAGCCCTTCCAATTGCAGATCACAGACATGGGCAAATAAATCGCGCGTCGGTACATCGAACGTTTTCGAAAAAAATACGGAGGCCGGCGGCTTCTTCAACAGCGCTGCCAGCATTTCGCGCCGCAGGCTCAGCGGAACGCTGCGCAGATCGTAGCCGTTTAAATACAGCAGATCGAACAGATAATATTGAATATTGCCGGTGCGGGTACTTTCAAACGCATTTTGCAGCATTTGAAAGCTGGGCCGATCGCGATCGTCCAGCATTATTATTTCGCCATCGAGCCATGCGCTCTCGACATCGAGCGACGCCAACGCTTTGCTCAGATGCGCGAGCTTGGCGGTCCAGTCGTTGCCGTTGCGGGTAAACAATCGCACCACACTTTTATCGATACGCGTCAGCAAACGATAACCGTCGAACTTCATTTCATAGTGCCACCCTTTGCCGATCGGAATACTATCGACCAGGGTCGCCAGTTGCGGAGCCATCATCAGCGGCAGCGAACTCTTTTTAGCCGCCGTTGGAATAGGAATAGCGGCTTGGGCGCGACTGGCCGACGGCGTTTTTCCAGCGGGTTTATTCGCGGGTGCATGCGCCGCCCGCTTCGACCTCCACACTTTTCCGCTAGCACCGCCCAGCACGCTGTCGGGTTGCTCTTCGACGATGCTATAAGCAGCCGGGCGCGCAGCAGCATCGGCATGCTTGATGAGAAACCACGCCTTGCGGTCTTTGGAGGAGCGCACCAGATTCCAAATGCCCTTGAGCTTCTTGCCCCGCAATTTAAATTTTAGCCGCCCGGTCCGATAACCGTCCGCTGGATCCTCGATAGGCTCCCACTCGCCGCTATCCCATACGATGACAGTGCCGGCACCGTAGTTGCCGGGCGGGATAATACCTTCAAAGTCGGCATAGCTAAGCGGATGATCTTCCACCTGCAGGGCGAGACGCTTTTGTTGCGGGTCCAGACTAGGCCCCTTCGGCACCGCCCAGCTTTTTAAAGTACCGTCCAGCTCCAGTCGAAAATCGTAGTGCAGATGCGAGGCTGCATGTTTTTGCACAACGAAGCGCGCTGCTTTGCGACGTTGTGCGCGTACTCCCTCGGGCTCTGGAGTCGCTTTGAAATTGCGCTTGCGGCGGTAATCCATCAACCTGTCTTCGGCAATTTCCGGTTTCATAGGTACAGACTCCTTGAGCAGTCAAGCGACACTGCCGCGATTACTGTAAACGCATGCGCATATGCAAGAGATGCAGTGCAAGCCGCGTGCCCAGGCGAATATTAGTGGCACAAAACCTGCCTTTCTTTTTAGCATTCAATCAGCCACTGAATTATCGGGAAGCTCTGTATATGCCGCGACCAATCTGGAATGGCGTAATTTCATTTGGACTTCTGAATGTTCCAGTCGCGTTATACACTGCGGAAAAACGCGTCGATTTGCACTTTCGCATGATCGACAGCCGCAGTAAAAAGCCGATCCGTTACGAGCGCGTCAATGCGGAAACAGGCGAAGAGGTGCCATGGAAAAATATCGTTAAAGCCTTTGAGTACGACAAGGGCAATTATGTGGTGCTCAGCGAAGAGGAAATGGCATCCGTAGCGCCGGAGGGCAAGGAAAGTATCGAGCTGGAAGAGTTTGTAGATCGCACGGCCATTCCATCGGTATTTTATGAAAAGCCCTACTACCTGGTACCGGGTAAAAAGGCCGAAAAAGGTTACGTTTTATTACGGGAAATTCTCAGCAACTCCAACAGAGCTGGCATTGGCCATGTATTGATCCGAACGCGCCGCTACCTCGCCGCAGTGCTGGTACAGGATAACGCGCTGATCTTAAATCTCTTGCGCTTCGACCAGGAGATCGTGCCCCTCGATGACTTTACATTCCCGGAAAGCGACCTGCGTAAACTGCGCATTACCGATCGGGAGATAGAGATGGCAACGCAGTTGATCGATTCGATGACGGTGGACTGGGAACCGACGCGCTACGTCGATGACTATCGTTTACGTTTAACTAAAATTGTCGAAAAACATTTAGCGCAGAGCAAAGGTCTGGTTCACGAGGATAAGGCCGAAGCCGCACCCCCTAAAAATGCTGCGACCAATGTGGTCGACTTCATGGCCTTATTGAAAGGCAGCTTAAAGAACAGAGATCCAAAAAGTTCGGCGCCGAAAAAGAAAGTCCCCGCTGCCAAAGCCCGGACCGCTGCAAAAAAATCGACTAAAACACTGCAAAAAACTACGGTGATTAAAAATTCCGCCAAACGGCCGAAGCAAAAATCCAGCCTGCGCTAACGTGACGCCGCGCTGTGGCGCTGTAACATTTTCCTATACGGCGTAAATATTACTGTGCACAGGCTGAGCACGAGCACCATCAATACATGATTGCCAAGGCGGTACCCGGAGAAATTTACTGAATCGCGCCCACAATGTACCGCCTTAATTTTTAAAATATTGTAATCCGATCTATGCACGCTGGAGTCTATTATGCCTACTAAAGAGCTGGTCAAATGCAGTGTTTGCGGTGAGGAGTTCGCAGCGGATAAAACCGATACTTCAGGCGACAATCCCAACAAATATATTTGCCCGAAATGCGCAGAAAAAGCCCAACAGCAACTG
>DATIED010000654.1:0-6839 GCA_035455965.1 Spongiibacteraceae bacterium | reverse complement strand
CAGCCTGGATAGTTTGAATAAACCCGATATTGCGATTGGCGTCATTGCCGGCACTGTATCGGAGCAAGTGGCACACAACCTGTTTGCTAAAGCGAGTATCAAAACGTTTACTGAAGAGGCGCAGGCCGAGGATGCACTCGTGAAAGGCTTGTTACATGCTTACGTGCGCTCCGAACCGGGCCCGCGATTCCTGGCATTAAGTCACCCCAAGGAAGTCGATGTACCGATTTCCAAGCCGTTGTTGGCGACGCGCGAGGCCTTTGCCGTGCGTAAAGGCGACAATGATTTCGTCAACTTCCTCAATGCCTGGATCGTTGCGCGCGACGCCGACGCCTGGCTGGCCAGCACGCGCAAATATTGGTTTGAAAGCCTGAGCTGGCAAGAGCAGGTAGCGAAGTGAAAAGGTCCGCTGCCTGGATAGTGCTATTGTTGAGCTTACCGGTCTCGGCGCGCGACTTGGCAGCCGACGCATCGGTGTTACCCAGCAGCGAATATCGTCTGCCCCCGGAGGAGGTAATTGCTATCGGGCATGTACCTTATTGGCGGCAGCAAGAATCTCCGCAGTGGCAGAAGCCGGAAATGGAGCTCGAGCAGCCCGCGTCGCGCCTGCAGTGGGCGCCGCGATACTCCCGCGATGAGAGAGAGGATTACAAGGGTGTACGCGATCAGTTAAATCCACAGCCGCGCGCCAAGGTATTCGAGGTTCATTTTTAAGCGCTACGGATTATTGCGGGGTAAAACCGAAGCGATGGTCATGCCATATAACTAATAACAAAACGGTCCAATTGTACAACTAACAATCTTTGTTTCATCATGATATTGTTCCCGCTAATCCAGTTGGGAAGCGTGCCCAATTGAATTGCTTCTAATACTTATAATAAATGCAGAGCTTTTGCCAGCGACCTAGTAGTTTCGTTTGACCGCTGCATTGATAAATAGATTTAACGTCGGCCGCGACTGCCCCGTCGTATGCTGCGTATGAAAATATTATTGTCAATCAATAAGATACTAAAAATAATGGAGCGAGCCTTATGAAAACACAATTTTTATCGACACTATTAGCAACTGCCATGGTTGTCAGTTACGTTCCGGCGGCGTCAGCGGCGCTGGATTTAACGCATTCGTATGTTAACGCCACGAGCCCTGATTACGGTAACGGTGTCATTGATTTATTGCCCGTGCCTGGCTCTTTTAGCTATGGGCATACGTTTAACAGTGCCACCACTACAATTCCTGGTTCTATCAACGTCAACAATCCGTTGGGCTCTGGATTTTATGATGATTTTGTTTTCCAGATAACCAGTGCTTCGGCTAACTCTATTACCTCGACGATCGACTTCTCCGGTTTTCTCCAGATCAACAATCTGCAAGTGCGACTTTACAATGCCGCCGGCAACTCGTTTCCGGTACTCGGCGCACCCTTTACTACACCAATCGATGCATGGAGCAACCCGGTTAACTACGGCCCGACTACCGGTACCGTCTCGGTGTTGCCGACCACTCAGTTGAGCGCTGGAACCTATGTTCTGGAAGTTCGCGGCAATGTAGTGGGCGCGTCTGGCGGTAGCTATTCCGGTGTGCTGAATATTGCACCGGTTCCAGTACCCGCCGCTGCCTGGTTGTTCGGATCTTCACTGCTTGGCTTGGTGTCGCTGCGCCGTAAGGTGTGATCCGTGTTCGATTGAACTAGGAATTACAGCTCAAGGATGAGCTCGATTTCCACGCTGGCGCCGCGCGGTAATGCCGCGACTTGCACGCAAGCGCGCGCGGGATAGGGCTCCCGGAAAAACCGTTTCATCACTTCGTTGACGCTCGCAAAATCATTTAAATCCGTCAGCGAGATGTTAACTTTTACCGCATCGTTTAAATTCCCATCGGCTGCTTCCGCCACTGCGGCCAGATTCTTAAATACTTGCTCGGCCTGTGCACTCACATCGCCTGCTATCAACTGCATGGTGTTGGGGTCGAGCGGAATTTGCCCCGACAGATACACCGTATCGCCGACTTTAACTGCTTGCGAATACGGGCCGATGGCGGCGGGTGCTTTATCGGTGGAAATAATCGTACGTTGCTTGCTCACGCAATACTCCAGTAGGAAATCAATTAATGGCGAATGCGGGCGACTTTGGCGACGCCCTTGGTGGTGCGCACTAATTTCATGATGCGCGCCAAATGAATGCGGTTGTGCACGCCGATAACCAGTCGCACCGCGCTGATGCGAGGGTCGTCGTCGTCGACATTGATGCGTTTGATATTGGCATCGAGGCTGGTGATACGAGTTGCCAGCACCGCAATGGCGCCGCGGCTCTTTTCCAGGTCGACACGAATCTCGCAGGCAAACTCGCCGGCTACATCGTCCGCCCAGCGCAGTGGAATAAAACGCTCCGGTTTATCGCGCGCCTCAGCGCTGTTATGACAACTTTCGGCGTGTACCACCATACCTTTTTCCGAACTGATCAAGCCGACAATCGGATCGCCGGGGATTGGATAGCAGCACTTGGCAAAATTAATTAAAAATCCTTCCGTGCCGTGAATCGCCAGCGGCTCGTGATTTTCGGTCGGATGTAGCGTGGCGCCGTCGCTTTTGCTGATCAATTGTCGTGCCGTTAAAAAAGACACGCGATTGCCCAAACCGATTTCTTCCAATACTTTTTCGAATTGATCGACACCCGTCGTGCTCAATAAACGCTGTTTCTGTTCATCGGATATTTTATCGAGGCTGGAATTTAAGCTATTCAACGCTTTGTCCAATAAACGTTTGCCGAGTGCCAGCGCTTCCGTATGGCGGCTGTGTTTAAGGAAGTGACGGATCGTCGTGCGCGCCTTGGCGGTCACCACAAAATTAATCCAGGACGGATTGGGTTGTGCGCCCGGAGCGGTGATGATTTCTACCGTTTGCCCACTTTGCAATGTTTCCGACAGCGGCGCCAGCCGACGGTTGATGCGACAGGCCACGCAGGCGTTGCCAACGTCGGTATGTACAGCGTAAGCGAAGTCGACCGGCGTCGAACCCTGCGGCAATTCTTTGATATCGCCGCGCGGCGTGAATACATAAATTTCATCGGGAAATAAATCGATTTTGACGTTTTCGATAAACTCTAAACTGTTGCCGGCGTGCTGTTGCATTTCCAGCAGGCCTTGCACCCAGCGGCGCGCACGCGCGTGGCTGCCATTCTGCGGCTCGCCGGTATCGGTTTTGTAGAGCCAATGTGCGGCGATGCCATTGTTGGCCATCTCCTCCATCTCTTCGGTGCGAATTTGAATCTCGATCGGTACGCCTTGCATGCCAAACAATACGGTATGCAGCGATTGATAGCCGTTAGCTTTGGGGATGGCGATGTAATCTTTAAACTGTCCCGGTACCGGCTTATATAAACTATGCACGCAGCCCAGCACGCGATAGCAGGTATCAACCGAATTCACGACGATTCGAAACGCGTAAATATCCATAATTTCGGAAAACGATTTTCGCTTCGTTTTCATTTTCCGATAGACGCCGTACAAATGCTTTTCGCGCCCGTGCACGCGTGCGGGGTGGCCTTCCTGTTGCAGATAATGCTCGATCGAAGCGCGTATTTTTTCGATAATTTCTCGCCGATTGCCACGTACGGCCTTGATGGCTGCCCGAATTCGGTCGGCGCGCATCGGGTGCATGGCATTGAAACCGAGGTCCTCGAATTCGATGCGCAGATTGTGCATGCCGAGGCGTTGCGCGATCGGTGCATAAATTTCCAGCGTTTCGCGGGCGATGCGGCGGCGTTTATCTGGCTTTAAGACGCCGAGCGTGCGCATGTTGTGCAGGCGATCGGCGAGTTTTACCAGGATGACGCGAATATCCTTGGCCATCGCCATCGCCATTTTCTGAAAGTTTTCAGCCTGCGCTTCAGCGCGCGATTGAAATTCGATTTGTGTCAGCTTCGAGACGCCATCCACCAATTCTGCGACCGGGGGGCCGAATTGCGCGCCCAGCGCCTCTTTGCTGATCCCGGTATCTTCGATGACATCGTGCAGCATGGCGGCCATCAGGCTCTGATGGTCCATGTGCATTTCGGCGAGGATGCCGGCGACCGCCAGCGGGTGCGTTACGTAGGGCTCGCCGGTGCGGCGACGCTGACCGACATGCGCCTGTTCAGCAAAGAAATACGCGCGGCGCACCTGATCGATTTGATCGTGCGAAAGATAGCTTGCGAGAGTGTTGCATAGGGTATCAATCGTCTGGCCATGGGGGTGGGCCGACGCTTGGGGAAAAATGCTGTACTGTTGCATTCTGGCCTCCCCTGAGCGGCTGGATTGGAGGCCGCCGCTCTTGACACCGTGGACTATTCCAACGGCTCTTCGATGATTTCCAGTGCCGCGGCCTGTTCTTCGACAACCTCTTCTTCGACGCGCTGAATTCTTTCGCGATCGATACGGCCTTCGGCGATTTCACGCAGGGCCAGCACAGTGGGTTTATCGCCTTCTTCCGGAACCAGGGCTTCTTTACCGCCCACGGCGATTTGGCGTGCGCGCTTGCTGGCGATCATGACCAATTCAAAGCGGTTATCCACCTTGTCTAAACAATCTTCAACGGTGATGCGTGCCATGCGGTGCTCCAATTGCGGTTTGCAGGATCGTCCTGCATTCGAACGATAGCCGGGCAGTGTAACAAAAACGCGCTACGATAGCAGCTCGGTTAGCCGCACCGCCTGTCGCTGCTGTTGTTTGCCGAGGCTCAGGCGCCCGGCGATGAGGATGGCGCGCAGCTCCTGCAGCGCGGCCTCGAAACGATCATTGACCACCAGGTAGTCTGCCTCCGCGTAGTGCGACATCTCGCTGATCGCTGCCGCCATACGTTTGGCGATGACGTCGTCCGGGTCCTGCCCGCGATTGGTTAATCGCTCCTGCAGCGCCTTGCGCGAGGGAGGCAAAATAAAAATCGATATCGCTTCGGGCATCAAGCGCCGCACCTGTTGGGCACCCTGCCAATCGATCTCCAGAATGACGTCGCTGCCGGTCGTCAATGTTTCGCGCACCCAGTGTTGCGACGTGCCGTAGTAATTGCCGAAGACCTCTGCGGACTCCAGAAATGCGCCGTCGTCGAGCATGCGTTGAAACTGCGCCTTATCGACAAAATGATAATTGACGCCATCGACCTCGCCGGGACGGCACGGTCTGGTGGTATGGGAGATGGAGACCTTGAGGTCGTCCATAATCTCAACCAATGCATTCACCAGGCTGGTTTTGCCGGCTCCCGATGGTGCGGAGATGATGTAGAGATTGCCTGGGCAGCGCGACATGAAAATCGTCCGAAATTATTGGAGGGGGTGCACTTGAATCTTAAGTATCGGTGCAATCGGCACGGAATACGGGCCTTTCGGCTTGAGGGTACACGCTTTCGGTGAGACTGCCTGCATCAAATAGATACCCTGCGTTGCTGATGTCGCCATTTTAAGCTGGGTGCATCAGTTGCGCAAAGCTTAGTCTGGTCGCATGTACCGCCGCGCGTAGTGTGTGCAGGGTGGGGTTGCCTGGGGGAGGGCTTTCGCGAGAAAGTTTGGCGCGTTTTGCCACCTTTGCCATGTCGCCGCGAACTTCGATTACAGGGCGCAAGGCGGCCAAGGAGGCGTGGCATTACACGGGAAAATTGGCACCTAAGCAGCAACTCCCGACGCCGCGGCAGATGGAGAGCGGCCCTCGGGTATGTTGCTGCGTACCTGCGGTTTCGCTACACTGCAAAAAATAAAGCCAATTACCGGCACTGCGGTGCCTGTATCGAAAGGCCACCGCCTGATCGACGATAATCGCGGAACCAATCGCGTCGAATAAAATTTACTGAATATTTCTCAAGCGGACGACTCCATGTTTAATACTGCAGCTTTTGTCATGGTAGGTGCGGTCGCCGTTTCGGCCAATGTCGTGGCGATCCCCAAATTACTAGCCTACTCGCATTATTATGACGATACGCACACCCGCAAAATAGAACTGTATGCCGCTCTAGCGAAAGGCACTTTTCTGGCCGTAGTTGCCAGTGCGGTCGGCGCGTATTGTGTGCCAAAAGTTGAGGGCCTGCCTTCACCCTTTCTCGAATCGGTTATCCACTTGAGACCGACATTTGATATATTTTGGAGCCAGCTGCGCCCGACGCTGATCGACTCCCTATACGTTCTGCTCGGGCTGGTGTTTTTGCATCTTATCTTTGTGCGCCACCATATATCCGCGTCGCGCTATTTTTTAATGCCGCTTTCGACAAAGCTTTTATTGGAGGGCGTCGTCGAGGAAATTGTTTACCGCTGGGGGCTCGTATCGGGCATTGCCCGTATTTTAAATGCGGAGTGGTTAGACGTCACTCACGCGGGAGTGCTGGCAGTTATTTTGGCTGCGGTTGGCTCCAGCCTGTCGCATATATCCGATTTGTCGCGACTCCACTTCGATCGCATCAACATGGCCTTGTTGGCTGTCATTCTGGTTAATTTTTGGGCCGCGCTCTGTTACGGCTGGCTGTATTGGAAATATGACCTAATCACAGTGATTCTATGTCACATGCTGGTGATTTGGATCTCGGTGCTGACCTACAAAGCTCGGCCCACTACGCTGTTTGCTGCGTCTTATGAGCATCCCTGACGCACTGACCCGCAACCGACATCGACGCAATCTTCCGTGCGAACCAACTCATACAGCCTAAAAATCGTTTAGCGCCTGCACTGGCATGGACCGCTTGCCGAATGGCTTGTGCCTTTCTAAGGGGCCAAATGCAGGCGTTGATTTGGTGTGAGGCGGTGTGAGTTGCTACTCAATATTTTGCACTTGCTCGCGCATTTGTTCGATCAATACTTTAAGTTGCACGGCATTCAGCGTGGTAT
>DATIED010000653.1:0-4238 GCA_035455965.1 Spongiibacteraceae bacterium | reverse complement strand
TCAATTTTCGCAAAGGTGTGCTGGTTGCGATATTTTCCGGCGTGATGAGCAGTTGTTTCGCATTCGGTCTCGACGCCGGCCAGCCAATCCGAGATTTAACTTTGGCCGCTGGCACCGATCCGTTGAGTCAGGGGTTGCCGGTGTTATGTGTAGTGCTATTCGGCGGCGCTACCACCAATATCATCTGGTGTATTTTTTTGATTATCCGCAATAAATCGGCGGGCGAATTCTTTGGCGGAGTGGGGCCAGCAGCAGATGCAGATGGCGGCCAACCACCGCTATTAAATAATTACCTGCTGTCGGCTCTCGGCGGAACGCTCTGGTATTTCCAATTCTTTTTTTACACGATGGGCGAAAGTCAGATGGGAAAGTACGGCTTTTCCAGCTGGACTTTGCATATGGCTAGCATCATTATTTTTTCCACGCTATGGGGATTTGCTCTGAGCGAATGGGTGAGTTCCGCGCCGCGCACGCGACGCTTAGTTTGGAGCGGGGTAGGTGTTCTCGTCGGAGCCACTATTATTATCGGATTTGGTAACTATCTGGCGGCATAGTTTTTCACTGGCGATTTACTAAATCGGATGATGGCCATATTTTGAATAATTTCCTTTCAATAGAACCGATTCGCACCGAAAGAAATCAACGCTCCACAGGCTGTCTTTCATATCACCGATAAACGTCAGCCATGACGGGCCACTCTCTCTCTCTCTCTCTCTCTCTCCTGTTCTAGGGCAAAAGTGTTTTTCTAATCCTCGTCTCACTAAGTCTTTATCGATTTCAACTCCAAAGGTGTGAGTCATTTTCAGAGCAATCCGCGGGCAGCCAAGACGCGGATTCCGGTTTTTAATTTCAAGAATAGCGGCAATGATTTCATCGCTCGGTCCTTTGGGGGCAGGGTTATTTTTCCGAGTGGAGATAAAAAGACGCTGATATTTTTGCGGACCAAAGTCAATCGGACAAGCAAATCAACAAGTGGGCCTTTCGGTCTAAGTCCATAGCGCGCTATTCTGAGTCATCCAGTCATGTATTCCAGTAAAAACCCATTGATGGAGCTATGCACATGTCCCCAACAGATTCCTCCTTCGCACGGCAATACGGCCCGTGGGCGCTGATCGCCGGCGGTTCCGAGGGCACGGGTGCAGCCTTCGCGCGGCAGTTGGCCGCGCGCGGACTAAATTTGTTGCTGGTGGCGCGCAATTCCGCGCCACTTGAACAAGTGGCGCAGCAGATTCGTACTGCCACGCCGGTAGAGGTTCGCACCTTGTCGCTGGATCTCACTGGAGAAGACGTTGTTGCTACTCTGCAAAAGGTCACCGCTGAGCTCGAAATTGGCTTGCTGGTTTATAACGCAGGCTCTACCACGCAATTCTCCGATGTGCTGGATGCTCCGCTGGCTTACGCGCAGCGCATTACGCAACTCAATGTGGGTACGCCACTGGCGCTTACCCATCACTTTGCGGGTCTGATGAGAAAGCGCAAACGTGGCGGCGTTATCCTGGTGGGATCGATGGCGGGTTACGGCGGCAGCGCCGGTAATGCGACGTATAACGCCGCCAAGGCCTACAGTCGCATACTGGCGGAGGGATTGTGGTACGAACTAAAGCCGCACGGAGTGCACGTGCTGGGGTTGATCCTTAGTGCGACTAACACACCGGCCATGGCGCGCATTGGTATGGTGATGGACAACCCGGGCTTTCCCGCCGACGACCCGGAGGTAGTAGTGCAGGAGGGGCTGGATCGTCTCGCGGATGGGCCGGTGTGGGTGGCTCGCGGCCGCGAGGAAATGGCGAAATACATGCTCAATCTGCCGCGCGCCGAGGCGGTGGAAATGATGAGCAGCGCCGGCAAAGTGCTATTTCCGGAGTGATATCCGCTCAGGATTCGATGGAGTCTTTAATCGGAGTCCATCCGCGACTATATCGTCCAGGCGTTTTGGCGCCGTAATCATCGAGGTGACTGAGCCTTGATGGATGAAGTGCACAACTCTGGTCTTAACGAAGGAGATTTGCAAAGAGCACCGTGAATACAGCGTCGCCAATTTTTTCGGCCAATTCTGCTTTAGGCGTTGCTACTTCCCGCGAGCCAATAATTTATGGAAGGTAAGAGGTGTCGAGGGCTTGAGAATCACTGCTAACTTTTGGATTCAGCGGTAGACCGAAGGGAGTATCGCTGCATGGCAAATTTGTTGCGACGTCTGTATATTTACATCAACTGCAATACAGGTCGGAGTCGAGTCTGGTGAGTCCAGCTAAGGCATCACAAACAGCGGTACCTGACAGGGCTGCGGTGACGGGGAGTGAGGTCCCCACATCGCATCGCGCAAACAAGCGTGCGCAGTGTCGCGACGATATTTTGCGCGCCGCCGAGACTATTTTTAAGGAGCGCGGGTTCATCTCTGCCCGCATGGCCGATATTGCACGTGCGGCTAATATCAGCGAAAAGACCTTATTCAATTATTTTTCCGGCAAACCCGCGCTGCTCGAAGCACTCACGCTCGATTGGTTCGAATCCAACCAGGTGTTGTTCGAGGAGCCACAGGTAATTGCAGCTGCGAACATCGAGCAGGTCCTGCCGCCGGCCCTCGATCGCCGCCTGGCGGCAATAAACGAATATCGCTGGCTGCTGGCGATGACGGCAATACACACCGATTTGTTCGTTTCGCACCGCCAACCACAGGCATTATTCCAGCACAATTTTGCGGCGCGCGTGCAGCGCGTACGCCAGATGCAAAAAGAAGGCATTGTCAGGGCAGACATCCCTGCCGCAGAAATTTGTAATCTGTACCTGGCACTGCGTAATCATTTGCTCGGGTCCTGGCTTGCTTCGAGCGATGTCGATTTCAAAACACTGCAAAAGCAATTTCAGCGCGGCATGGCGGTGTTTTTGCGCGGTCTGAAGCCGGAATAAATAAGGCGGACCAAGCTCCGCCCATTCACATCACTGCGTGGCCATCGCTGGATCGCTGATCCCCGGTTTGCCGCTTTCAACGCGGCCAGCAAAGCGGCGCTCAAATCCTGATGAGCCAGGGCACTGCACGGTGAAGTCGTACCAGTTACCGCTCGCTTTTAAGGCCCAGCTTTTGTTGGCGGTTTTGCCTGGCTTGATTTTTAGTGCCCAGGGTCCGTCGTTGCGATAGGCATTCGGGTTAATCGTAATCTCGAACGAGTCGATACCGGTATTTTTGATTTGTAGTTGAACCTCGCCTCGTTGGGCGTCGTAGGAGACTACGACTTCGGGATTGGCTCTGCTGTCGGAAGTGTTGCCTTTGAAGCTGCGAAAGAAACCATTGGCAGCGTAAACCTGCAAATCATAGTTATCCGAATCCGCTGCGGTGTTCCACTCATCGGCGAGCGATTTGCCAGCCTCGACGGTATAGCGCCTGGGGATACGATCGAGATGCAGCTTGTCGTAAACGTGAAATACAATACCCTGCGTACCGCTGTTGCGAAACTCCAGCGACACCTTTTTTTCGTCCACGCGACCGTGAACGTGCAGTTCATAGGGTAGCGCTCGCGAATAGCGCGAGCCGCTTTCCTGATAGAGCGGTTTGGGTGTTGAAGGCGGCAATGCCGCTGGCAATGCCGATTGTTGCTTTTCCACTTCGAGATAATTGCGGGTATCGGGTAATTTAGGGAACCGCGCGCGGTTTGGTGTTGCAAAATCGAATGCCGACGTCAGATCGCCACTGACGGCTCTGTGCCATGGACTGATCGCAGGGATGGTAACGCCAAAGCGTTTTTCCAAAAATTGCCCGACCGACGTATGGTCGAACACCTGGGAGTTTACCCAGCCGCCTTTACTCCACGGAGAAATTACATACAGCGGCACGCGGGCGCCGAGCCCCCAAGGCCTGACATTCCCGCTGATGGTATCCCGCTTATCGATGTAGCGAATGAGGGTATCGTTCGGCTTGCCTGTATACATGGTCATCAGGTCGCTCGTGAGCTCATCGCGGAATTCGTCCTTGTCATTGACGAAATACATCCCAGCGAGATCGAGCGTCGATTTGCCGGCCAGCGTACCGTCGATATTGTAGGACGGCACCGCAGGCGGCGGCAGATGATCAAACTGACCATCGTTTTCATCGAACAGCAGCAGGAAAACTGTTTTGCTCCAGGTTTCTGGATTGGCGGTGAGAGTATCCAGCACCTGCCGGGTAAACTCTGCTCCGCGTGCTGGGCTGGAGCCGACCGCGTGCTCGGATTGCGTCTGCGACGGCAGAACCCAGGATACCTCCG
>DATIED010000652.1:0-7255 GCA_035455965.1 Spongiibacteraceae bacterium | reverse complement strand
GCAACTCGATTCGCAGCTAATTGAAGCGATCCTGCCGCGCGTGACTGAAGCTGCCTATCGCGCGCGATATCGAGAGCAGCAGGGCGAATCGGCCGGCGAATAAATTTTCTTTCGAAAACTCACCGTCAATTACCCGTTGGCAGTTAGAACGTTAATCAGGAGTTACTCCATGTCGCATGCAAAATCGTCAGACGTGCGCCGCTCGCTCGATCATCCGGTGATCGATGCGGACGGCCATTACATTGAAACAATGCCGATTTTAAAGCCGTTTCTGATCGAGTCCGTGCGCGAGATCGCTGGCGCGGAACTCGCGAAAAAAGTCGAGGCCGGCGCCGCTGGCGTCGATTACGATGAAACCGTATTGCGACCGTGGGCTGCACTCAGCGAACGCGAGCGTAAAGAGCGCGGCATTTCTCGACCACCGTGGTGGACGCTACCCGCCGCCAACACGCTCGATCGCGCCACCGCACATTTGCCGAAATTAATGGCGCAGCGGCTCGATGATATGGGTATCGATTATGCGGTGATGTACCCGAGCCGCATGCTCACCGCTACCGCAATCGCCGATCCGGAATTGCGCGTTGCGGTTTGCCGCAGCCTCAATCGATTTTTCGCAGAAGCGTATCGCCCGTATGCCGATCGCATGACCGCGGTTGCGCAAATTCCGACGCACAATCCGCAGGAAGCGATCGCGGAATTGGAATACGCGGTGCAGGAACTCGGTTTTAAAGCGGTGTTGATCAATGGGCTGGTGCATCGTCCGCTAGCCTCGCCGAGCGGCAATGGCGCGCGGCCGAACTGGGGCTCGATCTCGGGTTCGCGCATCGATACGCTCGGTCTCGACAGCGAATACGATTACGATCCCTTCTGGAAGCGTTGCGTCGAATTAAAAGTATCGCCAGCGACGCATACGCCGGGCATGGGGTGGGGCAGTCGACAATCGACGAGCAGCTATATGTACAACCATATCGGCTCGTTCGGAGCGGCGATGGAAGCAACCTGCAAAGGCCTGTTTATGGGCGGCGTCACGCAGCGGTTTCCGCAGTTGTCGTTTGGCATGCTTGAGGGCGGCGTTGGTTGGGCCTGCAGTTTATTGTCGGATCTGATCGAGCACTGGGAAAAGCGCAACTCTGGCACTATCCATAATCTCGATCCGAAGCGCATCGACTCCGAGTTGTTGATGAAATTATTTTCGGAGTACGGTGACAAAGTATTCAATGCCAACGCGCCCGGCTTGCGCGATAGCTTCGCGAATCTGGAGCCGGAGCCGCCGGTGCTGGATGAGTGGAGCACCTTGAAATTAAGCTCCGAAAAAGAGTTGGTCGATGCCTTCGTGCCGAATTTCTATTTCGGTTGCGAGGCCGACGATTTGAGTATCGCCTGGGCATTCAACGATAAATTGAATCCAGAGGGTGCCCGACTGCGCGCTATGTTCAGCTCCGATGCGGGTCATTGGGATGTCACCGATATGACTACCGTGCTCGGCGAAGCCTACGAACTGGTCGAGCACGAACATATTACGCCGCGCGATTTCCATGATTTCGTATTTGGTTTTCCGGTGCAATATTATGCCGGGTTGAATCGCGATTTCTTCAAGGGCACGCGGGTTGAAGCGCAAGCAGGGAAATACTTGCAAGCAATTCCTGACGGGAAATAACGAAAGAAGGGCGAGTAAAGCTGGCCGCAGCTAACGAAACTCGTTAATCGCATTGTTCGTGCCAGGCGCCACCCGCCCGAATTTTTCAAAGGCCCTCATGCCCTGAGCTCAGCGGTGCACCGACAGGGGTGCACCGCGCTACGCTGAGGTTCTTGCAGTAGATTCAAGCGCGGCATCAGTCGGGCCTTTGAAAAACTCGGGCAGGTGGCGCTCGATGCTCCTGTGCCAGACTTAAGTGCCAATGCCATGGAGCACTGCGATCGGCGTCGATCGGGCCAGTTTTTTTCAGCGTCTGGACTGGGGGCGAGCTTGAATTTATCGCGGAAATTTCAGCGTAGCGTTGCGCACCCTTGTCGGTGCGCAACGGAGCTCAAGGCCACGACAGGTGCTGAAAAAAACTGGCCCGGTCGACGCGGAATATGGCACCTTACGCGAATTCCGGCGGACTCTCCGCAACAATTCTCGCGACTCTTGCTTCCAGGGCCGCCTTGAAATCCGGATGTGGCAGAATCCAAAATTTGCGTTCTTTTAACGCAGCAAACGTTATCTCAGCCAATTGCTCGGGCGGCATTCCCATCGCTTCGATAGCGGCGCGCAACATATCCTGTACCTCGCCGCCCGGCGCCTGCGAAGGTGTATTGAAAATTGCCGTGCGCACTCCGGATGGCGCCAGAAACGACACACTAACCGGCGCGTCCAGCATTTTTAACTCCAGATACATCGCTTCCGCCAATCCCCACAGCGCGTGCTTGGTAGACGAATACGCGCTGATTTGCGGACGCGGCGAGAACGCCGAAGTCGAGCCGGTAAAAACTAATTGTGCAGGGCTGTTTTGCGCAAGCAGTTGCGGCATAAACGCCGCAGCGGTATGGCCGGCGCCTTTCAAGTTGACATCGACAATCAATTCCCAATCGGTGGCGGGTTGCAGCCATGAGGTGGCGGCACGCATTACACCGGCATTGGCAAATACCAATGCTACCGAGGGGAACGCAGTAAAGACACGCCCTGCGAAAGCATCGAGTTGATCGCGTTTTCGCACATCGACAACAGTGGAAAAACAGTCCGCGCCGAGTGCCTTAATCTCGTGCTCGACTGCCGCTAGTGCATCGGTATCGATATCGGCGAGCGCCACCTGCATGCCTTGCTGCGCTGCGTGTAATGCCAGTGCGCGTCCAATGCCACTGCCGGCACCGGTGATGACGGCGGCGCGACCCGTTAATTGCAATGTGGGTAAAGGTTCCGGCATGAGTGACAACCTCGATTATTTTATTGACGATCAGCGTATTGGTTAAATCTGCGGATCGGGATTTTCCAGGCCTAACAACGTGGCGCCGAAATTACGGCCCGAAACCTGGCTTTGATTCGACACGTGCTGGCGAGCGGCGATTAAGTCCGCATAAATTCTGCCGAATGGATAGGTCTCGAACAGGCCGCTGCCGCCGACGCATTTAAATATTTTTGCCGCGCTGTCGACGCAGCGGTCGGCGACGGCGGCGGATTGATATTTGAATTGCAGGCGTAACTCGATCGGCGTTTCTTCGCCGCGACGTGCGTAATATTCCATGCGGACGAAATTGCGATGCAGAGTTGCCGTCATTTCATCGATGGCGACGACGGCTTCGGCGCAGGCCAGCTGTGCATCCGGATCGCGTGCAGTCGGGGCACCAGTAGTGCCGATACGTTTGGCGCCGTAATTGCGGAAGGCATCGAGCAGCGCCTGCAACGCGCCGATACAACCGTTGCTGACCGCACGGCCAAATACCAGCGGAAACGACAGTCGATACAACCAACCGTCATTAACGCTCTGGCCGGGGCTTTTGCCTTTATAAGCGGCGCCGAGATCGTGCACGCGATAGTCCGGCACGAACACATCTTCAACCACAATATCCTGGCTGCCGGTCCCTTTGAGGCCCAGCACATGCCAGGTATCGACGATGCTGTAATCGGTGCGCGGCAATAAAAATGTGCGGTAGTCGCCGCGTTGCGGATCGCCGACCAGACCGCCCAGCAAAACCCATTCGCAATGGGCCGAGCCGCTGGAAAACTTCCATTTGCCGCTGAATCGAAAGCCGCCGTCCACCGGCGTGGCGCGGCCGGTCGGCATATAGGTGGAAGCGATCAGCGTCGAATTATCCACGCCCCATACATCCTGTGCAGCGCGATCATCGAACAGCGCCAATTGAAATGGATGTACACCCACTACACCGTACACCCAGGCTGCCGACATATCGCCGGCTGCGAGTGCGATTTGAATTTCCGCAAACGCGCCGGGCTCCATTTCGAAGCCGCCCCAGCGCCGGGGTTGCAGCACGCGAAATAATCCGGCGTCGCGCAGTGCCTGGATAGTCTCCGCGCTTACCTGGCGCTGTTGTGCATCGCTGGCGGCGCGCTCGCGCAACAGTGGCGCCAGCGCGTGCGCCCGGTCGATTAATTGCTGTGCGGATTCTGTAAGTTCGATGCGATTGGCCATCGAGTGATCCTCGGTTGGAGATGTCTGGAACCATGCTAGCGTTTTTTTCGATGTACAACAATCGTTAAGGTTTAGTATATTTGCAACGAAATATGATTTTGCTGCATGGGGTTTTGGCGGATATTCGGTTATGATCGCATTGAGGTTAAGGGGAGGCTAATAATTGAAAATTGCCGGGTTGGGTTATGTTGTGATCGGCGCCGTCGACATCGAGCGCTGGCGTAGATTCGGTGTCGAGATGCTGGGTATGGCTGCATTCGATGCGGCGGGTGGCGCGCTGTATTTAAAAATGGATGAATATCACCACCGTTATTTGATTGTGCCGCATACCACCGATGTATTCCTGGCCAGCGCCTGGGAGGTTGCGAATAAAGCGGCATACGACGCAGCGGTCATTGCCGTTGCGGCAGCGCAGGTGGCGATCGAAGTCGGCACGCCGCAAGAGTGTGCGCTACGCAAAGTGCAGGAATTTTTTCGTTGCAGCGATCCCTCCGGCAATCGACTCGAAATATTCTGGGGGCCGATCGGCGACTTTTCGCGTTTCATTTCGCCGATCGGCGTCAGCGGTTTTGTCACCGGCGATATGGGCATGGGGCATGTGGTATTACCGGCGCCGCAGTTTGAAGCAACGCGAGCATTCTGGCTCGACGTATTGCATTTCGGACTCTCCGATTTCGTCAATTACGATATGGGGGCGGGCCAGTCGCCGGTACGCATTAACTTTCTGCACTGCGACAATCCTCGCGAACATAGCGTGGCGCTGGTCGAGATGGCGAATCCGTGTGGCTGCGATCACCTGTTAGTCGAGGTGCAAACTATCGATGAAGTAGGGCGGGCCTTATATCGCGCCGAGGATTTACAGATTCCGCTGCAGGTGACATTGGGGCGGCATATCAATGACGACATGATTTCTTTTTATGCATATGCGCCAACCGGCTTTACCGTCGAATATGGCGCTGGCGGTAAACGCATCGAGGACTGGAGCAAACACAAAGTGTTCGAGGCGACGCGCGGCAGCCATTGGGGCCATCGTTTCGTGCAAGGCTCGCGCAGCGTTGAATAAGCCTCGCGCAGTGTCGAGTAAGGCTGATGCAGTGTTGAATGTG
Organism: Spongiibacteraceae bacterium; assembly: GCA_035455965.1. Lineage (GTDB taxonomy): Bacteria > Pseudomonadota > Gammaproteobacteria > Pseudomonadales > CAMLJR01 > CAMLJR01. The sequence continues at coordinate 2,022 of DATIED010000652.1, read as the reverse complement.
TCTCAAGCGTGGAGCAGTAAGTGTGCTTAATAACACAGAGAAAATATGATGACCTCACCGATTCCAATCGATAAATTTTATACGCTGAGCAATGGGCTGCGCGTTCATTACACCGAAGTCGGACAGCCCGGTGCTGATCGCCCCAGCATTTTGTGTTTGCACGGTGGCGGCCCGGGGGCCAGCGGTTATAGCAACTTTAAAAAAAATCTGCCGTATTTTGCCGCGCACGGCTATCACGCATTGGCGCCGGATTTTCTCGGTTTCGGTCTCTCCGACAAACCCGAGGATATCGATTACACCTCGACGCTGCATGTCGAAGCAATCCATGAGTTGCTGCGCGCGAAAAATTTAACCGCTGTGGTGCCGATCGGCAATTCGCTCGGCGGCAGCGTGGCGCTCGAATTAACGCTGAAATATCCGCAATTGGTTTCGCATTTGATTTTAATGGCGCCGGGCGGTCTGGCCGACCCCAAGACATTCTGGGGTACCACCGACGGCGGTGTGGCATTGGCTAAATTCGCCCGCGAGCAGCCGCGCGACGAAACCGCATTTCGCGATGTGCTGGCACTGCTGGTACACGATGTCGCGGACATTACCGATGAGTTGGTGGCCGAGCGTCACCCGATTGCACTGCAACAGCACGCGCGCGTGTTCACCTCGGTCAGCATTCAGCCGACCTGGGAGCATCTGCATGAAATAGCTTGCCCCGTGCTGTGCTTCTGGGGCTTTTACGATCGGTTTTTGCCGGTTTCGCAGGCGCTGCTGTTGCCGCAGCAAGTGGCGCACGCCAAGATCGTTATCAGCAATCGCGCCGGCCATTGGTACATGCTCGAACAAGCGGCGGACTTCAATCGCGAAGTCGTCGATTTTATCGATAAAAAATAGTTAGCGAAGCGGCCCAGCGATCTGGCAACTATTCAGTGTTAAAAATAGTATGCAGTGTTACAAATTTTGGAGTTAATAATGTCGGAGCACTTTATGTCGCAACAGCTGCAAGACAAAATTGCCATAGTCACCGGTGGCGGGCGCGGCATCGGGCGCGCTATTGCCAAGCGCTTTGCTGCAGCCGGCGCACGCGTGATTATCGGCACGCGCACCGAAAGTGCCGGCCTGGACGTGTTGACTGAGATTCGCGCAACTGGCGGCACGGCGGAGTTAGTAGTTTGCGATATCGGTTTTAAACACGAAGCGATCGCGTTGATCGAGCGCGCAGCCGCGATCTATGGCGGCCTCGATATTCTCGTGCACAATGCCGGCGTTTTTCCGTACGCGCCGCTGCAGAGTCTCACGGAGGAAGATCTCGACCGCTCGATCAACGTCAATCTGAAGGCCTGCTTCTGGTTGGCGCAAGCTGCATTGCCGCTGTTGGCGAAGGCAGCCGGCGGCGGCCGGATATTGGTTACTTCGTCGGTATCGGGCAATCATGCCAATGCGCCGGGTTTAACGCATTATTCGGCGACCAAAGCCGGCGTCACCGGTTTTGTGCGCAATCTCGCACTCGATCTGGCGCCATTAAAAATTACTGTAAATGCCGTCGAGCCCGGTTTTATTTTGACCGAGCGCAATCGCGAGCCGGCGATCGCCGATATGGTCAATGCGACCATCGCGCAAATTCCGATGCGGCGCGGCGGCGATCCAATGGATGTCGCTAATTTGATGGCGTTTCTCGCTTCCGGCGAGGCCTCGTATATCACCGGTCAATCGATCGTGGTCGACGGCGGTTTAACGCTCGGTACGGCATCCAGCATCGGTGCGCAATTGGAAAATTCATAAGCGTTTTGTAGCGTAGCATTTGGTACAACCGTAGAGGGAAATGGCTATGTTGGATCGTTGGCAACTTATCGAGCGGCGTCTGCGTAACGTCGAAGACAGCATGGCGATTCGCGACTTAAAAACGCGTTATTGGTCGAACCTGGATCGCCAACAGCTTGAGGTCGTGCGCGCTTGTTTAACCGCGGATGCGCGGATCGATATGGAAGGCGTAGCATGCCGGCGCCGCGATGAATTTATCGATTACATTCA
>DATIED010000651.1:0-4687 GCA_035455965.1 Spongiibacteraceae bacterium | reverse complement strand
GATCCGATCTCGCGCACGCAGGTCGAGACCCTGGACGCCAACATGAAGGAGTACGGGGCGAAGGCCTACTTCCCGTTCCTCGACGGGCGGCAGGGTATCGTTCACGTCATCGGCCCCGAGCAGGGGGCGACCCTGCCGGGCATGACCGTGGTGTGCGGCGATTCGCATACCGCGACGCACGGCGCGCTTGGCGCGCTGGCGCACGGCATTGGTACGTCCGAGGTCGAGCATGTATTGGCGACGCAGTGTTTGATCCAGAAAAAATCCAAAAACATGTTGGTCAAGATCAGCGGCAAACTCGGCCACGGCGTCACCGCGAAGGACGTGATTCTCGCCGTGATCGGTAAAATCGGCACCGCTGGCGGCAACGGCTACGCCATCGAGTTTGGCGGCGAAGTGATTCGCAATATGTCGATGGAAGGCCGCATGACTATCTGCAATATGGCGATCGAAGCGGGCGCGCGCGTCGGCATGGTCGGGGTCGACGAAACGACGTTGAGCTATGTAAAGGGTAAAACCTACGCGCCGAAAGGCGAGTTGTGGGAGCGGGCCAGCGCGTATTGGCGCACCTTGTACAGCGATGCCAATGCGCATTTCGATCGCGTGGTCGATGTTCACGGTGCGCAGATCAAGCCGCAGGTGAGCTGGGGCACATCGCCGGAGATGGTGGTGGCGATCGATGAGTATGTTCCCAATCCGCAGAGTTTTACCGATTCGAATCAGCGCAGCGCCGCCGAGCGCGCGCTGGAATATATGGGACTGACCGCCGGCCAGGCGATCACCAGCATTCAGCTCGATCGTGTTTTTATCGGCTCGTGCACCAATTCGCGGATCGAGGATTTGCGCGCGGCGGCGAGTGTCGTCGAAGGCAAGAAAGTCGCCGCTACCATCAAGCAGGCATTGGTGGTGCCGGGGTCGGGGCAGGTAAAAGCGCAGGCCGAGGCGGAAGGGCTCGATAAGATTTTTATCGACGCCGGTCTGGAGTGGCGCGAGCCGAGTTGCTCGATGTGTCTGGCGATGAACGCCGATAAACTGTTGCCGGGCGAGCATTGTGCGGCTACTTCTAACAGAAACTTCGAGGGGCGGCAGGGCTTCGGCGGACGCACGCATTTGGTGAGTCCGGCGATGGCGGCAGCGGCGGCGATCGCCGGCCACTTTGTCGACGTGCGCGAGCTGGCTTAGCCCAAGGGGAGATAGTGTATGAAACCGTTTACCGTATTGACCGGTATCGCCGCGCCGATGGATCGCGCCAATGTCGACACCGATATGATTATTCCGAAGCAGTTTTTGAAATCGATCAAGCGCAGCGGGTTCGGGCCTAATTTGTTTGACGAATTGCGTTATCTCGATCAGGGGCAGCCGGGGCAGGATGTCAGCGGCAGACCGCTGAACAAGGATTTCCCACTGAATTTTCCGCGTTACCAGGGCGCCTCGATATTACTGGCGCGCGAAAACTTCGGCTGCGGTTCGAGCCGCGAGCACGCGCCCTGGGCATTGGAGGATTACGGTTTTCGCTGCGTGATCGCGCCGAGTTACGCCGATATATTTTTTAACAACTGTTTCAAGAATGGCATTCTGCCGATCGTGCTGAGTCCTGCTCTGGTCGAAAAATTATTTCAGCAGATGTATGCCAGCGAAGGCTACCAGCTGACAGTGGATCTGCAGGCGCAGACAGTGCGCACGCCGAGCGGCGAAGAATTCGGGTTCGAAGTCGGTGAGTTCAGCAAATATTGTTTATTGAATGGCTTCGACGACATCGGTTTGACGCTGCAGGATGCCGATGCGATCGAAACCTTCGAACAGTCCTGGCGGCAACAATCGCCATGGCTATTCGGCACCTTCGGTTAATTTGGAAAGTCTGTAGGGCGCAATAAGGCGAAGCCGCATTGCGCCGAACGCGTTGTTAATAACGGCGCAATACCCAGCGGGCACAAGTGTCCATCGGTTATTGCGCCCTACTTATTGGAGTGTTGAGGTGAGTAAAAAAATTCTGGTGATCTCCGGCGATGGTATCGGTCCGGAAGTTACTGTCGAAGCGCGCAAGGTGTTGAACGTCATCAACGAGCAATTCGCGCTGGATTTACAGTTCGACGAAGCCTTGATGGGCGGTGCCGCCATCGATGCCACCGGCGGGCCGCTGCCGGAGGAGACGTTGACCAAGGCGCGCGCCTGCGACGCGATTTTATTTGCCGCTATCGGCGGCCCGAAATGGGACAAGCTCGATCGGGCGATTCGCCCTGAAAAAGGCTTGCTGAAGCTGCGTTCGGAGCTGGGTTTGTTCGGCAATCTGCGGCCGGCGATTCTGTATCCGCAATTGGCCGATGCATCGTCGCTGAAACCGGAGATCGTCGCCGGCCTCGATATTTTGATCGTGCGCGAATTGACTGGCGGTATTTATTTCGGCGAGCCGCGCGGTATCCGCACGCTGCCGAATGGCGAGCGCGAAGGTTTTAACACCGATAAGTATTCCGAATCGGAAGTGCGGCGCGTGGGTAAGTTGGCTTTCGAGCTGGCGCGTAAGCGTGGCAAGAAGGTTTGCTCGGTGGATAAGTCGAATGTACTCGAGTCCACGATTTTGTGGCGCGAGGTGATGGAGGAGCTAGGCAAGGATTATCCCGACGTCGAGCTGAGCCATATGTATGTCGATAACGCCGCGATGCAGTTGGTGCGTGCGCCGAAACAATTCGATGTGATCGTCACCGGCAATTTGTTCGGCGATATTCTCTCCGATGAAGCGGCCATGTTAACCGGCTCGATCGGTATGTTGCCGTCGGCTTCGTTGAACGAGCAGGGCGCCGGTATGTACGAGCCGTGCCACGGTTCGGCGCCGGATATCGCCGGCCAGGGCAAGGCCAATCCGCTGGCGATGATGTTGTCGGCAGCGATGATGCTGCGTTATTCGCTGAATGCGCCGGCGGCGGCCGATGCGATCGAGCGCGCCATTGGCGCGGTGTTGGATCAGGGTCTGCGCACCCCCGATATTTATACGCCGGGCACGCAGTTGGTAAATACCTCGCAGATGGGCGATGCGGTGGCCGCTGCGTTGCGCGGCTAAAAAAGTCCCCTTTGGCAAAGGGGGTTGTGCGAAAAATTAAATTTTGCAATTTTAGAATTGGTGAATGTAATGAAAACGGTAGGTTTTGTCGGTTGGCGCGGCATGGTCGGTTCGGTGTTGATGGAGCGCATGCAGGCGGAGAATGATTTCGCGGCGATCGAGCCGGTGTTTTTCACGACGTCGAATGTCGGCGGCGCCGGTCCGAATATCGGTAAGCCGGTAGCGGCATTGCAGGACGCCTACGATATCGCTGCGCTGAAAAAGCTCGACGCGATTATTTCCTGCCAGGGCGGCGATTACACCACCGAAGTGTTTGCAAAATTGCGCGCGTCCGGCTGGGATGGTTATTGGATCGATGCGGCATCGACATTGCGTATGGAGGACGATGCGATCATCGTGCTCGATCCGGTCAACGGCGATTTGATTCGCGCTGGCTTAAAACGCGGCATTAAGAATTTTATCGGCGGCAATTGCACCAACAGCATTCTTCTGATGGGCGTGAACGGTTTATTCCGCGAGGGCCTGGTCGAGTGGGTCAGTTCGATGACCTATCAGGCGGCATCCGGCGGCGGTGCCAATCACATGCGCGAACTGTTGAAAGGCATGGGCGTTATTCACAGCGCCGTCGCCGATCAATTGGCGACGCCGTCGTCGTCGATCATCGATATCGATCGCAAGGTGGCGGCGACCATTCGCGAGGATGTGCCGGTCGAATTTTTCGATGCGCCGCTGGCCGGCGGCTTGATTCCGTGGATCGATAAGCAGCTCGACAACGGTCAATCGAAGGAAGAGTGGAAGGGGCAGGCCGAGGTCAACAAAATTCTCGGCACGCAAAGCGTCATTCCGGTCGATGGTTTGTGCGTGCGTATCGGCGCGATGCGCTGCCACAGTCTGGCGCTGACTTTGAAATTGAATAAAGATTTACCGCTCGCGGAAATCGAATCGATCATCAAGTCCGGCAACCCGTGGGTGAAATGGGTGCCGAACGAGCGGGCGATTACCGCCAGGGAACTCACGCCAGCGGCGATCACCGGCAATCTGCAGATCGGCGTCGGTCGCGTGCGCAAGCTCAATATGGGTCCGCAGTATGTGAGTGCGTTCGTGATTGGCGATCAGTTGTTATGGGGTGCCGCCGAACCGTTGCGACGCATGTTGCGTATTCTCTGCGAGACCTTGTAAAGCGTTGGTGAATTTCGCAGCCGGAATAACTTCGCTATTCGTTTATTCCAGTGGGCCTCAAGTTGCAAAAAAGAGCTCGGCTGCGGCTATTCTGCTGTGAATGAAATCGCCTGGTTGTGGATTCCCATCACGTTGTGGGCGGCGTTTGCGCAGACATTGCGCAATGCGGCGCAACGGCATTTAACGCGCGAACTCGGCACCATCGGTGCAACCTCCGTGCGATTTATCTATGGTCTGCCGTTCGCCATTCTGTGGTTGTTGGCGACGCAGTCGTTTACCGGTGCCGAATGGCCCGGGCTGCCCGCGCAGTTCTGGTTGTGGGTTATCGGTGCGGCACTCGCGCAGATAACCGGTACCGCGTTGCTGGTTCGAGTGATGGCGGAGCGCAACTTCGCGCTGGGCGTCGCCTATTCAAAAACGGAGGCAGTGCAAGTCGCCCTCATCGCCGTGTTA
>DATIED010000650.1:0-3347 GCA_035455965.1 Spongiibacteraceae bacterium | reverse complement strand
CGAGCAGCGCGAGCATGATATCGAGCGAGTTTTTCGCCTCGACCCAGCCGCGATGCGCGCGCATGCGCAGCAGGCGAAAATCGGGCAGCTCGGTATCGCGAAACGTCAGCAATTGACGCTCGTTGAGAATAAACGCCACCGAATCGGTTTTATGCCGGCCTTCGCTTTGATATAAAAACAGCGAGTGCACGTGAATGCCTTCGCTGTCGATAAAATAACGCGCCGATGCCTCGATCTCTTCCATCTCGTCGGGATCGGGCAGCGGCGCTTTGTGCACAGCCTCGATCAGTACGCGCTCTTCGGGCGTGGGATCGGTGACATCGACCCAGATCGCATCGGCGATCGGCGACATGCTGTGCTCTTGGCCGGTGCGGCGCTCGCGAAGCGTGCCTTCGATGATATTGAATACATGCAGCATGGCGTAAAATCCTGGCCTCTTATGCAGGCGACTTGCAATCGAGTATATCGACTATTGTATTAAGTAAAGGCGCAGCGGGCGCGGATGGTAATCACAGCGTACGGAGATCGCAACCCTTGTGCGCCATCGCCGCCAAATGCGGCGTCGGCGGTTCAAATCAGAGTAGCTGAAGGATAGGTCAAGAATTTGAATGGCGCCGTCCCTGTCGCACTGCGCTCGGGTGGACAGTCGCGGCGGCGATCGCGTACAATCGCCGACCGCGATCCAAGGCGGCAAGATACTGTCAAAAGCGAGATGAGGCCGCCACTTCATCTCGCTTTTTTGCAACTGGGCTCCTCGTCATCGAGCTCTTCGCAACCGACCCAGCCGATCGCGAAACGCGCAGGAGATTCCTCGCCCTTTCTCGTTTACTCAGCCTGCCTAGGAGGTTCGTTTGACCGTACCCGCCCTACTCGCCCTAGAAGACGGCAGCCTATTTCGCGGTGTTGCCATCGGCGCACCGGGTCAGGCAACCGGCGAGGTCGTATTCAATACCGCCATGACCGGCTATCAGGAGATCCTCACCGATCCCTCCTATGCTCAGCAAATGGTCACATTGACCTATCCGCATATCGGTAACACCGGCACCACCAGCGAAGACGAAGAAGCCTCCACCATTTGGGCAACCGGTCTGATCATTCGCGACCTGCCGTTGCTGGCCAGTAATTTTCGCAACACCCAAGCGCTCGACGCTTATCTGCAAGCCCGCAATGTGGTCGGCATCGCCGATATCGATACCCGGCGCCTGACGCGCATTCTGCGCGACAAAGGCGCGCAGAATGGCTGCATTATGGCCGGCGCGGTGGACGATGCTACCGCGCTCGCGGCGGCGCGCAGCTTTCCTGGCCTGAAGGGCATGGATCTGGCCAAGGTGGTATCGACCAAGCAACCCTACGAATGGACACAGGGTAGCTGGCAACTGGGGCGTGGGTTTAAACAACCCGCTGCCGCCGATCTGCGCTTTCATGTCGTCGCTTACGATTACGGCACCAAAGCCAATATTCTGCGCATGCTGGCCGATCGCGGCTGCAAGCTGACCGTGGTGCCCGCGCAGACGCCGGCTAAAGATGTGCTGGCGTTAAACCCGGACGGCATCTTTTTATCGAATGGCCCCGGCGATCCCGAGCCCTGCGATTACGCCATCAAAGCGATTCAGGAGTTTCTGCAGACCGACATTCCGATCTTCGGCATCTGCCTCGGCCACCAATTATTAGGGCTGGCCAGCGGCGCGAAGACTGTAAAAATGAAATTCGGCCATCACGGCGCCAACCACCCGGTGCAGAATCTCGACGACGGCACGGTATTGATCACCAGCCAGAACCATGGCTTCGCAGTCGACGAAAGCACCATGTCGAGCAATTTGCGGGTCACCCATAAATCGCTGTTCGACGGTTCGCTGCAGGGCATGCACCGCACCGATAAGCCGGCGTTCAGTTTCCAGGGTCACCCCGAAGCGAGTCCCGGCCCGCACGATGCCGCGTCCTTATTCGATCACTTTATCGAATTGATGGAGGCGCGCCTTTAGCGTTGCGCCGATCGAGCGCGAGCCAGTTCCCTCTCCCTGCAGGCCCAAGGGTCCAGGGAGAGCGTCAGGGTGAGGGCAATCGAGTTTTAAATTGGCGCTGATTAACTATCGACGCCACCGCCCCTCACTCCCGGCCCCTCTCCGGCGTGGAGAGGGGAGTTAACCCAAAGTTTGAGTGAAGCCATGCCGAAACGTACCGACATAAACAGCATCCTGATCATCGGCGCGGGCCCGATCGTGATCGGCCAGGCCTGCGAATTCGATTACTCCGGCGCGCAAGCGTGTAAAGCGCTGCGCGAGGAAGGCTATCGCGTCATTCTGGTGAACTCCAACCCGGCCACCATCATGACCGACCCGGATATGGCCGATGCGACGTATATCGAGCCGGTGACCTGGCGCACCGTAGCAAAAATCATCGAGCAGGAGCGCCCCGATGCGATCCTGCCGACCATGGGCGGTCAGACCGCGCTGAATTGCGCACTCGATCTGGCCAAGCACGGCGTGCTGGAGAAGTTTGGCGTTGAAATGATCGGCGCCACCAAAGAAGCCATCGACATGGCCGAGGATCGGCAGCTGTTTCGACTGGCGATGGCGCGCATCGGTCTGGAGTGTCCGCGTGCAGCGATCGCGCATAGCATGGAGGAAGCGCTGCAAGTACTCGATCAAATTGGCTTTCCGTGCATCATTCGTCCATCGTTCACTATGGGCGGCTCCGGCGGCGGCATCGCCTACAACCGCGAAGAATTCATCGAAATCTGCGAGCGCGGCCTGGATTTATCGCCGACTCATGAATTGCTGATCGATGAATCGCTGATCGGTTGGAAAGAATACGAAATGGAAGTTGTCCGCGACAAAAACGACAACTGCATCATCATCTGCTCGATCGAAAACTTCGACGCCATGGGCGTGCACACCGGCGACTCGATCACCGTCGCACCGGCGCAAACGCTGACCGACCGCGAATATCAAATCATGCGCAACGCATCGATTGCGGTACTGCGCGAAATCGGCGTCGAAACCGGCGGCTCGAACGTGCAGTTCGGCATCGATCCGAAAGATGGCCGCATGGTCGTCATCGAAATGAATCCGCGCGTCTCGCGCTCGTCGGCGCTCGCATCGAAAGCGACTGGTTTTCCAATCGCCAAAATCGCGGCAAAATTGGCGATCGGCTACACGCTCGACGAGTTGCGCAACGAGATCACCGGCGGCGCCACACCGGCCTCGTTCGAGCCGGCAATCGATTACGTCGTGACGAAAATTCCGCGTTTCACCTTCGAAAAATTCCCCGAAGCCAATACCCGTCTGCACACGCAGATGAAATCGGTCGGCGAAGTGATGGCGATCGGCCGCACGTTCCAGGAATCG
>DATIED010000649.1:0-4283 GCA_035455965.1 Spongiibacteraceae bacterium | reverse complement strand
GGACAAAGCTCAAGAAAAACCATCCCCGCAACCGAGTATCCGCCAGGTGCTATTGCTCCTGTGGCGCAATCCAGCCATGCGCACCGTGGCATTGGCTAGTGGCGTCACCGCGATTTCGGGCTTCGCCGCCGGTGCCTGGCTGCCCAGTTTTTTTATTCGCGTGCACGGCCTGTCATTGATCGAAGCGGGGCTGAGTTTAGGTTTGGGTGGCACTCTCGGCGGTATGCTCGGTGGTGTTGTCGGCGGCATACTGGCGGATCGCTTGTCTAAACGGCATTTGAGTTGGCAATTGAAAGTTGCCGCACTAGGCACGCTGTTGTCTCTGCCGGCGCAAAGCCTGGTGTTACTGTGGCCGGAGGGCAATTATTTTGCTATCGGCAATGCCAATTTACCGATAGCCGTATTGTTGGTTCCGCTCGGCGCATTCTTCATGGCATTTATGCAGGGTCCATCGGTGGCCGCCATCCAAAACCTCGCAGCGCCGGAAATTCGTACGCAGGCAACGGCCGCATTTTTCTTTGTTAGCAGCGCGCTTGGTATGGGTTTGGGGCCGCTGAGCGTGGGATTGCTCAACGATGCACTGACGCCGCTGTTGGCAGAGAATTCGGTGCGCTACGGTTTATTGGCGAGCTTATTATTCATGTTGCTGGGCGGGCTACTATTTTGGCGCGCCGGCCATTTTTACGCGCTCGCTTTAAGCTCGCGCCACGCCACTTAATCCATCAGCGCCACGCTTTTAACTTGCGCATACAGGGGTTGTCCAGGCTGCAGCGCCAATAAGGCTACGGAGCGACGCGTGATGCGTGCCAATAAAGGCCAACCGGCCAAATCGAGACGCACTAAAGCCTGTGCCGCATCGCGATCGGCGCCGATATCCAGCACCCGTACCGGCAACACATTTGTGATACTCGATTGCTGTGGCGGCACCAGCGCCAGACTGACATCGCGCGCCAGAATACGAATACGCACACGCTGTCCAAGCGCCAGATCGCGCAGTGAAACCGCAAATTGCACACCTGCAACCGCGACAAAAGTCAGATGGAATTCAGTGTCATGTTTTATAACTTCGGCCTCCGCTATAGCACCGGCCTCATCGAGATGCGCTAACGGCAGATCGGCGCGCGTCAACATTTCGTTGAGCGAACCAGTAGCCGTTACGCGCCCTTGTTCGATCAATACTAAATGGTCGGCAAAACGCTGCACTTCGCTGGGCGAATGACTGACATAGATCACGGGGACCTCGAGTTGTCGCGTCAGCTTTTCCAGCCAGGGCAATATGTCGATCTTACTCTGCGCATCGAGACCGGCCATGGGCTCATCCATCAGCAATAACCTGGGCCCGGCAAGTAGCGCTCGGGCGATCGCTACGCGCTGCCGCTGACCTCCCGAAAGCGTTTCGACGCTTCGCTTCAGCAGCGTCGCCAATCCCAATAAATCGATCGCGTCGGCTAATGTCAGATGCCGCTCGCTAACCGGCGTGCGCCGCCAGCCAAACTCCAAATTGCCCTGTACGTCGAGATGTGAAAACAAGCTGGTTTCTTGAAATACATAACCGATAGCGCGGGTATGCGGCGGAGCGAAATAATTGTTGTCCTGCCAAACCTCGCCATTGACCGACAAATAGCCGCCCGCTAATTTCTCCAGGCCGGCAATGCAGCGCAGCGCACTGGTTTTTCCGCAACCGGAGCTGCCGAATAACGCAGTCACGCCGCTGCCGGGAATATTTAAATCGACGTCCAATAAAAAATTGCCGAACTGGCCCTTGAAGCGCGCGACGATCGTTTTCATTGGCGTACAGTTTTCCAAAGACCGGGAGCTTGCTCTAAGAAGTTTTGCTCATCGCTAAAATCGTTACGGCCCAACACGCAATACTTTTGCACCACGTGCGTACAGGAGCAATAACACTGCAAAAGAAAATAGCGCGGTGCCAGCCGCCAGCCAATGCGCCTGGGTGTATTCGAGCGCTTCTACATGATCGTAAATCGCCACCGACAGCACCTTAGTAGCTCCGGGAATATTGCCCCCGATCATCAACACCACACCGAACTCGCCGAGCGTATGCGCAAAAGCCAAAACCGCAGCGGTGATTAATGCAGGCCGAGCTAACGGCAGCACGATATAAAAAAAGCACTGCCAGGGCCCTGCACGCAACGTGGCAGCCACTTCCAGCGGCCGCTTACCGATCGTTTCGAAGGCATTCTGGATCGGCTGCAGCGTGAATGGCAGCGAATACAGGCAGGAGGCCACCACCAGACCTGCGAATGTAAACGGCAGCGTCCCCAACCCAAGCATCTGCGTGACATGACCCACGGCGCCGTGCGGCCCGAGCAGCAGCAGTAAATAAAACCCCAGCACGGTTGGCGGCAAGACCAACGGCAGCGCTAACAGGGCATTCAATGGTTGCTTGATCCATGAACGGGTATTCGCCAACCACCAAGCCAACGGCGTTGTGAATATCAATAACACCAGCGTGGTGAGGCCGGCGAGTTTTATGGTCAACCAGATCGGCTGCAGGTAGACGGCGCTGAGCCCAAAACTGGCCTGATCCATGTAAGTTGTTACTCCGATCAAAACGAAAACCCAGTCTATATCGCGATGAGCGAGATCTTGCTGAATGATAACAGCGTGCAGGCCCGGAGCAATGCGCACAGCGGCTGAAAGAAGAATGACGATTTATAACTGCGAAGGTAGGTAAGGCTGGCGAGCGTGGATTTCAGCGGGTAAAAAAAAGCGCTGCATAAGCAGCGCGAGCAGTCCGAGAAGCTGGTGCGGTCCAGTCTGACCCGGATGAAAAACCATAAGCCTGAATATTTAGCAGCAACTAAATATAATCTGATTATATATATGCGCATGGGAATTACCAGCTAATTTTAGCGAGGCTTATTTAAATTACAAACCCTACGTCATGTAACTATCCATTATTTTTGTTACGACGTTCATATAACCAGCTTTACCCCGGTAAAAAACGCAAGTTGTGACTTTTTTATTTTTGTATCTGCGTTATATAATCATCCCGGTCAGTGCTATCCGCGGACAATGAATCCGCTAAATCGGCTCTCTGCACCCGCTGCATACCGGACGTTCGAGAGCTTTTAGCCTGCACAGGCGTTCCACGCGCGAGGCCGGGCGAAGGTTATCGTCAAACAACTAAAACATACCAAAGCAGAGAGGATTACGATCATGGGAAGCCGTTATTCATTGCCGATTCCATTCGGTTGGTACTGCGTGTCCTTCAGCGCCGATTTAAATATCGGCGACGTGAAGCCCTTAAAATACTTCGGCCGCGAATTAGTCGTGTTCCGCACCGAGTCCGGCGCGGCCAAAGTGCTCGATGCCTATTGCCCACACCTCGGAGCGCATCTCGGCCACGGCGGTAAGGTCGCTGGCGAAAGCATTGCTTGTCCATTCCACGGCTGGCAATTCAATGGCGAAGGGCAGTGCACCACGGTGCCCTACGCGAAAAATATGCCGCCCAAAGTAGCCGGCGGCAAACAGGCTATTCATCACTATCCGGTCGTCGAGCGCAATCAGGTGGTGTGGGCTTGGTATCACCCCGAGAATATCGCACCGCTCTATGAAGTGCAGGATTTGCCGGAGCTATCCTCGGCGGATTGGACCCCGCTCGAACGCAAAACCTGGGTGATCAATACTACTATCCAGGAAATGGCGGAGAATGCCGCCGATGCCGCACACTTTCTGTTTACCCACAATGCGACCGAAATGCCGAAGGGCGAGCCGGTATTCGACGGCCATCGCCGCAAAGCGATTTATCATTCGACCGTGCGCGTAATGAAAGAAGATGGTACCTACGACGAGGAGGGGTCGCGCGAGCGTTCTTCGATGGTCGACACCAATAATTGCGGTCCGGGCCAAACCTGGCAGCTGTTCACCGGCCTGATCGAGACGATGCTGATGGGGCTGGTCACGCCGATCGATTCGCAAAGCTCCGAGCTGCATTTCGCATTCACACAGCCGAAGAGTCTTAGCGACGAGAAGCAGATGATTGCAAAAATGACCATCGCCGAGATCATTATGCAGGCCGGTCAGGATATTCCGATCTGGGAGCATAAGGTTTATCTGGAAACGCCGACATTGTGCGACGGCGACGGCCCGATCAATCAATTCCGCAAATGGTTCCGCCAGTTTTATGCAGAGCCTACGCCCCAGCCGCTTAATGTCCGCGCGGTGGGTTAATCGAAGCCCCATGGTGTCGGCCGCCGATTATTAGCGCCGACACTATATCAATGCCGTAAAAATCATTAGACTCGGTTCATCGATAACCT
>DATIED010000648.1:0-2057 GCA_035455965.1 Spongiibacteraceae bacterium | reverse complement strand
TTTGTTTTGTCAGACGGGTTCGATAACTTTTATCAACAATAATTTACCGAGGTATCTGTCATGTCCATTCTCAAACAATTTCGACTCGACGGTAAAGTAGCGATCATCACCGGCGCCGGTCGTGGCATCGGCGCGGCGATTGCGAAAGCCTATGCGGAAGCCGGAGCCGATATCGTTATCGGCGCGCGCAACCGACAGCAGCTCGAAGAAACCGCCGCCGCGATAAAAGCATTCGGTCGTCGCGCCCTGATCGTCGAAACCGATGTGATGGTCGATAGCGATTTGGAAAAATTGGTGGCGCGCACTATCGAAGAGTTTGGTCGTATCGATTTGCTGGTCAACAATGCCGGTGGTTTCCCGCCGAAGTTTGCGCTGGCGACATCGACCGAAGAGTTCGAATACGCGTTTCGCTTTAACGTCAGTTCAGCATTCACGCTCACGCGTTTAGTCGTGCCGAAGATGGTGGAAACGGCGGGCGGCGGCGCGATCGTGAATATCTCCTCGGTGGCTGGCCGCGAAACGTCGCCGGCATTTGCCGCCTACGGCACCGCCAAAGCAGCGCTGTCGTTTTTAACGCGCGAACTGGCGCAGGACTTCGCACCGAAAGTGCGTGTCAATGCGATTGCGGTCGGTTCGACTAAAACCGAAGCGTTGAAAACTGTGTTGTCGGAAGAAGTCGAAAAAACCATGGTCGAATTGACGCCGATGGCGCGTCTTGGCGAAGTCGAAGATATTGCAGCCTGCGCGTTATACCTGGCATCGCCGGCAGCCAGTTATGTCACCGGCGAAATCATCGGCGTAACCGGCGGTTTAAACGCGCTAAATATGAAGATGCCGCGCGCTTTCGATTGATCTCGGGTTCGCAGATTGCGTAGGGCGCAATAAGCGCAGCGCATTGCGCCAGCAATGGTGTGCCCCGGTAAATCGCGGCGCAATACGCCTGCGGCTATTGCGCCCTACGACGAGCTTCGCAGGAGAAGAATATGTTACTAAAATTCATGCTGACCCCGCGCGGTCTGCGCCTCGACTGCTGGCTCGTGCGCTGGACCGGTTATTCGCTATTGAATCGTTTGTTTTCGCCGCAAAATGGTTTTGAACCGCAGCCGGCGCTGGTGCTCGTCACTAAAGGACGACGCAGCGGCAAGCGGCGCTCGGTGGCGTTGCCGTATTTCAAACTCGACGGCAAAACGCTGCTGGTGGGTTCGAAAGGTGGTGCGCCGACCGACCCCTATTTGGTGCAAAATCTGCGCAGCGATCCACACGTAACTATTTATGTGATGCGTAAACCTCGCCAAGTGGTTGCACGTATTGCCAGCGGCGCCGAGCGCGAGGGTTTGTGGCGGCAATTAACCGGCAGCATTCCCAGCTATGCCCAGTACGAGAAATTAACCGATCGGGAGATTCCGGTCGTCGTCCTCGAATAATAATTATTAAGCGGGTCATCCCGAAATCTATCCAAGTCCTGCGCATGGTTGCGTCAACAGCTCAATGATGGGTCGTTGGCGCCATCGAAAGTCGGCGTCTCTACTACTACACTGATGGCTGCAGGACGATCAGCCACCTACCAAGCTTACGAGACCGTCCAATATTGAGAGGCGGCACGAGTGATCTTCAATGGATTTTGATCCACGCGTTGTGACATCGACAAAAGAAGCGACCCATCCGCTCGCGGCGCTGCTGCTGCGCGCTATTTTTGGTGCGTATATGGTCGTGGCAATTATTCTGACCAGCGGCCAGTTGGCGCTCGATTATCATCGCCAGCAGGCGGTCTTGCTCGAGGAAGTCGAGCAACTGGCAGCGACCGTCGAGCCAATTTTTGCGCATGCCTTATGGAATTTTGACGACGACCAGTTGGCATCCAATCTCGAAGGCATTTTGCGCAGCGTCAATGTGTTCGGCGCACAAGTTATCAATCCAGAGGGGCATGTACTGGCTGCGCTGGGTGCGGTACCGATAAACGAAAGCGGCCAGCGCTGTGCGCAACTGCCCGGCCGTCAGCCCGACTTAAGCAACAAGTGTGGTGCCGCGGCCGGTCTGTACGCTATCGAGCGGCCGCT
>DATIED010000647.1:0-6328 GCA_035455965.1 Spongiibacteraceae bacterium | reverse complement strand
GGCGACGGCGCTCCATTTTGGCAACCAGATAAGAGACGGATAAGAGGTAAAACGCATGAGGCAGGCCGTTCAACAAAAAACAGTTTCGAAGAAAGCGTCGCCGCCGAAGGCAGCGGCTGCGCGGGTCCCAGGTCAGCGGCGTGGCGCGCGGCAGCCTATCGAACAGGCATTGGCGCGCGCCGAGCAGAGCAATCAGCGCGATTTATTACAGGCACTTAAAGCCTTGCAACACGAAAACGTCGAGCTGCGCGCACAACTGCGCATCGATCATCTCACCGGCGTATTCAACCGTTTTGCATTGAATGCCGAGTTGGAACAGGAGTGGCAGCGCGGGCAGCGCAGTGGCCGCGAAGCTGCATTGTTATTGATCGATCTCAACGATTTTAAGCTTATTAACGATCAACATGGCCATGCGGTCGGCGATCGCGCCTTGATCAGCGCGGCCGATTACTTCGCGGCGCAGTTGCGCAGCACCGATTTAGTCGCGCGCCTGGGTGGCGACGAGTTCGCTATTTTGCTGCGCGATACCGATAACGCGGAAGCGCGACGAGTTGCAATCAAGTTGTGCGCTAATGCGCCGTCGTTGACGGTTGCCGAAAGTGCCGGGAACGGCGAATGTTTGCAACTGAGTTTTGCGATTGGCGTGGCGGTATTGGCGCCGCACTTTAATTCGGTGCAGGAATGGTTGGATGCCGCCGATCGGGCGATGTATCGGCATAAACGCGAAGGGCGCGGGCCGAAGTTGAGTTGCGTGCGTTAGGGTCGCGCGGAAACGTCATCATAAATTCGTAAGATGGATCGTTACACATATGTGTTTCGCAATAGTTTCAGCAGGTGGAGGTGAAAATGATGAATAACAAATGGATTCTGGCTGGTTTAACGATACTGATAGCGGTCGGCAGTGCACATTTGGCGCATGCCGAAGAGTTGATGCTGCCGACACTCAGCGCGCACGGCAGTACATTGGCCTTGGTGTTCTGTGGTTTTATCGCGCTGGTAAAAGCGCGTAGCGATATGCATTGATGTTGCCGCGGGGCTTATTAGCTGAGTTTACCCAGGCGCTCGCTGGCGTAATCGAGATAACGCTCCAGACGCGCTGCAATGTCCTTGGATAAGGTGACATAGCGCACGCGCCGATCTTCTTCGGCGCTCTGTTCATGCAGTAATTCGCGATCGATCAGTTCTTGCACGTATTTAACCGCGGTGCGGCGGCTGATGCCGGGCATAAAATCGTAAAGCCCGGTTTTACTCAGCGCGCGCTCGCGGTTTAACCACATCTGAAAAAAAAGATCCGAGTAGTTCAGGTCGTTGAGACCGATATCGCCGAAAGTGCCGGACCAATACTCGTCCAGGTCCAGCATGGCACTGGCCGCTGCAATCCGCTTCTTTTTACTCGCCACTATCGGCATTCCTTTCCTCCGCTACCGCTCGATTAGCCACGATGCTATTCAAGAAAACCTCAATGGTGCTGCAACGAACGCTACTGCAGTTTATCCAGTCGCAAAAAAAATTAATAGGGTCACGACCGATTAAATGTACAAATACATGCAAATCAGCATATAGTTTGTCGTAGAGAGTAAATGACTGACGGAGTTTAACGTGCAATTCAAGCTGTTTAAAACCTTTTGGGGATTCGCCGGCCCGTTGCAGCAGGCGATCGATCAAGTACTGGCGGCCGAATTCGATGGCCTTGAGGCGCCGGCACCGACGGACGCCAACGAACTTGAGAAATTCGCCGGCGCGCTCGAGCAATACCGACTGGATTACATCGCGGAGATTTGCACCGCCGGCAGTTATGTGCCGGATCGCAATGCCACACCGGCGCAGCATCTGGCCGATTTCGAAACGAAATTAATTCACGGCCAGCGCCTGAGGCCGCGCTTTTTTAATGTAATGGCGGGTTGCGATGCATGGCCACTGCAGACGCAGATCGACTTTTTTCAACGCTGCGTCGATATCGCCGCGCGTCACGATGTAATTTGCAGTTTCGAAACGCATCGCGGCCGCTCCTTCTTTAACCCATGGGTGACGCGCGATGTGGTAGCGGCAGTGCCGGGTCTGCTGTTGACCTGCGACTTCAGCCATTGGGCGGTGGTCAGCGAACGGCTGCCCGATTGCGAATGGGACACCATTTGCGAAGTGGCGCAGCGCGCGCACCATATTCATGGCCGCATCGGTTATGCACAGGGTCCGCAGGTACCGCATCCGGCGGCGCCGGAATATGCCGATTGCCTGCTTTCGCATCAACGTTGCTGGGAAGCGATTTGGTCGTCGCAAATCGAGCGCGGTTATACGACGGCAACAATGACACCCGAGTTTGGTCCCGACGGTTATTTACATTGCCTGCCATTCACCAACGCGCCGGTCGCCGATCTATGGCAGATCAACTGTTGGATGGGCAGCATCGAGCGCACGCACTTCGAACGATTTATGGCCGCGCGTTAAGCGCGCTATCAAAAATTTGCTTTGAGTGCCGGTTATTATGATATCGAGTGTGTTGAATTTATCGCTACGTCACGACGACGCATTGTTACCCACCAGCGCGGCTTTGTTATATGTCGCTGCAATGTACTGCGGCGGTTTCGCTTTATTGTTTCATGCAACATGGTGGAGCTGGCCGCTCGGCGCGCTCGCCGTTGCGCACAGCATGGTGATCGCGGCCTATCTCGTCCACGAGTGCGCGCACAATGCCATATTCAAGGAGTCGAAACACAACGCCGCACTGGGGCGTCTGCTGTTATGGATCAATGGCGCCTGCTACGGCGATTACGAAGCCATTCGCCACAAACATATGCGCCATCACATCGATCGCGCCGATGTCATCGCCATCGATTATCGCGAGCTGCTGCTTCGACATGGCTGGCTGCGCCGTATTGCGCTGGCACTCGAAGCGTTATATGTGCCGGCCATCGATTGTTTAATGCATTTCCTGGTGATGGCGCTGCCATTTACTTCGCCGGACTATCGGGCGCAACGCCGGCGCGTATTGTTCTGTTCGATCATTCGCGGTTCTTTGCTGGCTCTTTTATTGTGGTTCGCATGGCCAGCCTTTGTCGGCTATCTGTTTGCATACCTGCTGTTCGAAATTGTAATGCGCACGATGGACATGCATCAGCACACTTTCGAAGTTTTTATTAATTTGAATATTCCTCGCGAGAAGGTGCACTTCGATAAAGACTACGAGCAGCGCAATACCTTTTCCAACACCCTGGGTCGCGGTGTATTGCTGAACTTGCTGGTGTTGAATTTCGGTTATCACAACGCCCATCACGAAAAACCGACAGCGCCGTGGTATCGATTGCCGGCGTTGGATAAGGCGCTATTCGGCGACGATGCGACGCAAACCATTCCGTTTCTCAACATCGTGAAGGGCTACAGCAAGTACCGGTTGATGCGCGTCATGAATGCCGATCACGGCGATCAGGCGATCGGCAGCGGACCGGATAAGGGGCTCGGCTTTGTCGGCGTGCTCGGGGTGTCATTTTTAACGGCGATTTAATCGATTCGGTTACTGCAACCATTTACTAAATCCATTTACTACAACCATTGGGGTGCGCTTTATGAAAGGGGTACGTGCTATGAAAAGAAGTCGGTTCGTTGGCTGGTTTAAATCCACGCTGCGGGTTCTGGCCGCGACCACGGTCTGCGCGTTGCCGGCTTGGGCGGAGCCGCTGAAAATCGGCTACTCCGACTGGCCGGGTTTTGTCGCCTGGCAGATCGGTATCGAAAAAGGCTGGTTCAAAGAGGCCGGCGTCGATGTGCAGTTCGAATGGTTCGATTACGCGGCCTCGCTCGACGCATTCACCGCCGGCAAACTGGATGCCGTCGGTTTGACGAATGGCGATGCGTTGGTGATCGGCTCGAGCGGCGGCAAGGGTAGCATGATATTGATCAACGATTATTCGAACGGCAACGATATGGTGATTGCTAAGCCCGGTTTAAAAAGTATTAAAGATTTGAAAGGTAAAAAAGTCGGCGTCGAAATCGGCTTTGTCGATCATTTGTTATTGCTCAATGCGCTGGAAAAAAACGGCATGAAGGAAAGCGACGTGACCCTGGTCAATTCGCCGACCAATGAGTTGCCGCAGGTGCTGGCTTCCGGCGATGTCGATGCGATCTCGGTGTGGCAGCCGAATTCGAATGTCGCGTTGAAGCTGCTGCCCGGCTCGAAGTCGGTCTATAACTCGGCCGATGAGCCGGGCCTGATCTACGACGGCCTGTCGGTTAGCCCGGCCAGTCTGGCCGCTCGGCGCGCGGATTGGATAAAGGTATTGCGCGTGTGGTACCGCATCGTCGGCTACGTTTACGATCCGGCTACGCATGCCGATGCGGTTAAAATAATGGCTGCGCGCGTCGGCTTGAAACCGCAGGAGTACGAGCCGTTGGTGGGCGGCACAAAAATATTAACGCTCGAGCAGGCGAAGCAGGCATATATCAAAGCCGAGGGTTTTAAATCGATCTACGGCTCATCGAAAATCGTCGATCAATTCAATGTTAAGTACGATGTCTATAAACAGTCGCAGCCGGTGGATACGTATCTGGACGCTTCGCTGACCAAAGGTTTGTAGAGGTTGAAGCGTAAAAAAGGCGACCACAGGGTCGCCTTTTTTTATTGCCGGCCGATGGGCCGAACCGATTAACCGAAAAATTGTTTGACGATGATTTTTTCGAAAGTTAATTCAGGCAATAACTTCTGCAGCAGCGGCAACAGTTTTACTTCTTTGCCGACCATGTAGCGCGGTTTCAATTTCGGGATATCGAGCAGCGCCAGAATGCCATCGGCGACGTATTCGGGTTCGTTGGCGGTGGTCAACATGCTCGCCATTTTTTCCGATACCGGGCGCAGTTTCGCTTCGTAGCGCGCGCGCACGCTGGCGGGCAATGCTTCCCAGGAACGTTTGGTCACTTCCAGTACGTTCGCGGTCATCGGTGTTTTCATGCCGCCGGGTTGAATCGAGGTGGCCTGAATGCCCCACGCCATTAATTCGATGCGCAGCGTGCCGGTCAAACCTTCCACCGCCGATTTCGACATGTTGTACATTGCGTTGCATGGCGTCGCGACGCGCACTGCGCCGGAGGTGACGTTGAAAATACGCGGCGACTGTTTGCTTTCATGAATCAACGGCAGAAATGCTTTGCAGACGCGGATCGGACCGAAGGTATTCACTTCGAACATACGCTTCGCTTCGCTCATGTCGACGCCCTCGACCGGGCAGCTAAGCACGCCGATACCGGCGTTGTTGATCAGTACATCGAGTCCCGCGCCATTCAGTATTGCTTTCACTTGCGCGGCGCTGGCTTCCACCGAGGCATCATCCGAGACGTTCTGTTCGATCGGCGTGAGATTCACGCCTTCGGTCAACTTGCTGATATCCATGCCGGGCAATACGCCGGCGAATACGCGCCAACCCTGCTGCGCCAGTTTGCGCGCCATAACCATGCCCATGCCGGTGGCGGCGCCCGTGATAAAGATGGATCTGCTCATAAAAGGTCTCTCAGTCGCGTTATTCGTTATGCCCGGGCATCCGGCTCGGAAGGCTCTATGTTACGAGGCGCGAAGTTTGGCACATTCGGAGAGTCGGGAGAATAAGAAGGGATTATTCGCTGCAAATTTGTCTACCGCCGTAGGGCGGATCATTCGATCCGCCGTGGGCTCTCCGCATCTGCAATGCATCAGTGGTTCGACCCGCCCGACATTCGGCTTTTGCAAAATGTATAGAAACGTAGGGTGGATCATTTGATCCACCGTCGCCGTGGCGATGGACTTGTGAATCTGCGAGGTCGAATGGCGGGTCGAATGACCCGCCCTACAGATTGTTGGGGTGATTTACGCCGCGAGATCTTCGAGCGGCCCGAAGAACTCATATTTTACCTGTTGCGGCGGAATACCGAGCGCTGCGGCGATGCCATAAACGGAGCGCATGAACGGCTTCGGCCCGAGGAAATACAGATCGACATCGCGGTCTGCCGGCAGTCTTGTCGCCAGTAGCTCCGCATTGATGAAACCTTCAGCGTGCGGTTTGTCGTGGTCCAGCGCCTGGTCGTAGATATAGAACGGCCGCACATTCGCGTGTTGCGCGGCGAGCTGGTCGACGTGCGCGCGAAATGCATGGGCATCGCTGTTGAGCGCAGCGTGGATGAATTCGATCGGCCGACCACTGTGCGCCACGCTGTTCAGCATCGCCAGCGCCGGCGTGATACCGACGCCGCCAGTCAATAGCACCAGCGGTCGGGTTGCAGTGCGCAGTACGAATTCGCCGGCGGGCGGCAGCAGTTCAACCTCGCTGCCGACGTCGATGCAATCGTGCAGGTAATTCGATGCGACGCC
>DATIED010000646.1:0-2371 GCA_035455965.1 Spongiibacteraceae bacterium | reverse complement strand
CATCGGCTTGTGCCCGCAGTAACGCTTTTTCAAAATGCCGGCCGGCCGCAGCGTCGATCAGCGGCCCGATATGCGTATCGCTCTCGAACGGGTCGCCGATACGCAGCGAGCGATAGGCGCGACACAGAGAATCGGCCAGCGGTTCCAGAATGGATTCGTGCACGATCAGGCGGCGCAATGACGTACAGCGTTGCCCGGTGGTGCCGACCGCGGCAAATAAAATTGCGCGTAAGGCCAGATCGAGATTTGCGCTCGGACAAATAATCATGGCGTTGTTGCCACCCAGTTCGAGCAAATAACGGCCGAGTCGAGCGGCGACAGTTTGTGCCAGTGCGCGCCCCATGCGGCAGGAGCCCGTCGCGGAGACCAGTGCGATGCGCGCATCCGCCGCAAGTTGAGCGCCGGCAGCGGCATCGCCCGGAATTACCGCACTGAGATTGTCGGGCACATCGGACATCGATGCAGCCGCTTCGACTACCAGTGCATGACACGCAATGGCGCAGAGCGGCGTTTGCGGCGACGGCTTCCACAACAGCGTATCGCCGCACACCAGTGCAAGCATCGCGTTCCAGGCCCAAACCGCCATCGGAAAATTGAACGCGGTGATAACGACGACCGGGCCCAACGGATGCCATTGCTCCTGCAGGCGATGCTGCGGACGTTCGCTACTGATCGTGAGCCCGTACAGCTGGCGCGATAATCCCACGGCAAAATCGCAGATATCGATCAGCTCCTGCACTTCACCGAGTGCTTCCTGGCGGATTTTTCCGACTTCGAGTGTGATCAGATCCGCGAGTGCGGTTTTGCGGGCGCGCGCGAGATCGCCAATGCGGCGCACCAATTCGCCGCGGCGCGGTGCGGGAATTTCTCGCCATTGCAGAAATGCCAGTTGCGCCGCCGCTACCGTTTCCGCAATTTCCGTGGCATCCGGCTGCCCGATCGATGCGATCTGTTCGCCATCCACCGGCGAACAGCAGGGCTTTGCGTCGCAGCGCCCAACACTTTGCCGACGCCCCTGATACAGTCCCGAAAAACCGGCCGGCGTGCACCAGCTCAGCAGATGCGCGGCTTCAAAAACAGGTAAAGCCCGCTGCGTCGAAGTGGCCATGATCGTCGCTCCTGTAGCTATTATTCCTGTAACAATTATTCCTGTAACTATTACCCGGCAGCGAAATACATCTTCCGATGTACTTCGCGTGCGCGGCTAAAAGCCGCACAGGCTCTTCCTTGAATTCACGATTAACCCAACATTTTTCGATGCCGGGTTAATAACAATTCCGAACGCGTCCATTGCTACCAGACTGCGCTAACTCGTTATGGAAATCCCCAGCATTTTTTTTATTTGCGCCACGCTTGTTCTGATATTTCGATCTATCGAAATTCTCCAGTAGCTCAATTTGATTTGCGCATTTCTGCCGTGGCTGTGAGCTTTTTGACATCGGTGGGGTCGAATATTTGAAAGATGCATGCTGTAGGTTGCTGTCGTCGCGGAGGTGGCGCCATGAACCCGTTGCACTCAGTCCAATTGATCGGCGCCGCCTGCGGTTTGGGAGCGCCGGATATCCGCTGCGCGGAAGGTCCGGAGCGTATGCGCACGCGGCTGACCGCGCACGGCAAATTGCACGGCAATCTGAGTTGGCGCGAAACGGTGCGCGCTATACCTGGACCCGGTCACTCCAAACGTTTTCAGTTTTCGGAATTGCTGTTGTTTGATCTTCATCTGGCGCACACGGTGCACGACACGGTGGCCGAGGGATCGCGTTTTATCGTGATCGGCGGCGATCACTCCTGTGCCGTTGGCACGTGGCAGGGTGCGGCGCGAGCGCTGGCAGCGCGCGGTGCGCTCGGCCTGATCTGGATCGACGCGCACATGGATGCACATACGCCGCGCACCAGTCGGACCGGCAATCGCCACGGCATGCCGCTGGCGGCGCTGCTGGGCAGCTCTGCGGGCGTCGTGTTCCAGATCGAGGGCAGTCACGCCACTCTCGCACCGCAACATGTCTGCCTGATCGGCGTGCGCAGCTTCGAACCGGAAGAACAGCAATTGCTGGCGCAGCGCGGCGTGCGTATTTTTTCGATGGACGAAGTGCGCGCACGCGGTCTGATGCCGGTATTGCGCGACGCGCTCGCGCTGGTGCAAAAAGATACCGCGGCTTTTGGTGTGACAGTGGATCTCGACGCCATTGATCCGGTCGATGCGCCCGCGGTGACGACGCCGGTCGCTGCGGGTATTCGTGCGTCCGAGCTCATTGCGGCCATCGACTTGATCGCGCAACAGCACAATTTGATCGGCGCGGAAATCGCTGAATACAACCCGCACAACGACAACGCAAACCACACCGGAGAGCTGGTCGAGCAATTGATCGAC
>DATIED010000645.1:0-2673 GCA_035455965.1 Spongiibacteraceae bacterium | reverse complement strand
AGGCTGCCCGGCATCAGGCCGAAATTCGCCGCCAGCGCGCTGAGCAAAATACGCACGACATACAGCGCTGCCAGCACAATCATCGGCGAAAAATCCAGGCCGCCCATCGGCGGTAATAATTTTCGGCAGGGCGCCATAATGGGCTCGGCGATTTGCTGCGTAAGTATAACGAAGGGATGGTGGCTGCCCTGTGCGACGAAGCTGGTTATGATCGAAGCAAAAATCGCCACGTAATAAATATTGAGGATGGTCACCAGAATGTAAATCGCCGGCCAGATCAGCAGATAAATGCTATAGGTCGTTTTGTGATCCAGTAATAACAGCAGGAATAATGTCGCGGCCTTAATCAGCATCGCCAGCACCAGCGCCGCTATGTCGAGACCGAACATGCCGGGAATAAACCGACGCATGGGTTTTAACAGCGGGTTGGTTAGTCGCACCAGGCCCTGCGAAACGGGATTATAAAAATCTGCGCGCGCGAGCTGTAATAAAAAGCGCAGGATCACGGCCCAAAAAAACAGGCCGGCAAATGAGTTGATCAGATAGGCCGCAATATCATTCAAAACCTGCATTATGTCTCCTAAGTATTAAATGGGACGCCGCGATTATTTATGGCCGATTGCTACTTATCATCTGGTTCTATTTGCTGCCGAGCTACTTATCGCCCAACTCCAGTGCCAATGCCTGCGAGCGATCGCGGCATGCGGTCAGGGCGCGCAAGAACAGGCCGCGCAAATCGTCCTGCTCGAAGCTGGCGACAGCGCGCTCGGTGGTGCCTTTCGGCGAGGTGACGCGCCGGCGCAATTCGGCGACATCGACGTCGCTATCGAGCGCCATGCGCGCGGCGCCCAATGCGGTTTGCAGCGTCAGCGTTTTTGCTACTTCGGGCGATAGCCCCAACTGTTCGCCGGCCGCCTGCATCGCTTCCATTACCAAAAAGAAATAGGCGGGTCCGCTACCCGACACGGCGGTGACGGCATCGAGTTGTGCTTCATTATCCATCCACAGTGCGACGCCGACAGCGCGCAGAATATTTTCCGCCAGCTCGCGTTGCGCAGCGCTCACTGCCGCATTGGCGTACAGGCCGGTGGCGCCGAGTTGCACCAGCGCCGGCGTGTTCGGCATGCAGCGCACGATCGGCAGAGCGCCGCCGAGCCATTGTTCGATACTGCGAATCTCTATGCCGGCGGCGATCGAAATAATCAGGGGGCGGCGCTGTTGCAGGGCGCCGGCCAGCGGTGTCAGCACTTCCTTCATCACCTGCGGCTTGACTGCCAGAATTATTACATCGGCAGTCATGATGGCTGTTTCGTTGGAGGTGGTGACGCGCACCGGCGCAATCGCCTTCAGTCGGTCGAGCGTTGCCGGCATCACATCGCTGGCGATAATTTGCTGCGGCGTAAAACCCCTGGTAACCAGACCGCCGATCAATGCGGAGGCCATGTTGCCGCCGCCGATAAATGCCAGTTGTGCTGTCGTCACTGTGAATCCCCGGAAAAAGCCAGAAAAAAGCTGGCCCAGTATAACGGCGGTGGGGCGGGGCAGGAAGGACGGTGCTGCATTTAGCTCCGCTACTTAAACGACCCAAGGCGGCCATGTCGTCGACTCCCCCCGCAGGCTAAGGTACAGAAATCTTTATACAGGGAGGTATAAGGTATGCCGACGATCAGTCTCTTCTACGGCATCGCGATCGCGATGTACTATGTTCTTCAACAACGGGTTCGACAACGGGCGCCACAATCTGCCGCATATTCGAGATAACAACCAAAGGGGCCGGCATGAAGCGATTTTTAATCAATCTGTTTGCGATAACTTTTTTAGCAGCCCCAATTGCGAATGCCGACGAACTGCGAGTCGCGGTCGCGGCCAACTTTCTTGGTACGTTGCAAAAATTAGCACCGCTATTCGAAACCGCGAGCGGCCATCATTTATTGATCAGCGGTGGCGCTTCCGGGCAAATTTACACACAGATCACGCAGGGCGCGCCGTACGATCTGTTTTTATCGGCGGATAAGGAGCGGCCGCAGCGGTTGGAGGCTGAAGGTTTGGCGGTAGCCGGCAGCGGTTTTACTTACGCCACCGGCAAATTAGTATTGTGGAGCCCGACACCGGGTGTCGTAACCGATGGTGATGGGTTGAAGAAAGGCAGTTTTAAACATCTTGCGATAGCGAATCCAAAAAATGCGCCGTACGGCGCCGCCGCGCAACAGGTGTTAACCGAATTAAAACTGTGGGATAGCCTGAACAGCGAACAAAAAATCGTCATGGGCGAAAGTATCGCGCAGGCACAGCAATATGTAGTGAGCGGCAACGCGGAGCTGGGGTTTTTAGCACTGGCGCAGGTGATCGGCGCCGATGGCAAGCCGAGCGGCTCGTGGTGGCTGCCGCCGCAATCGCTGTATAAAACGATCGACCAGGACGCGATCATTCTCAAGCGCACCGAACATCTGCCGGCGGCACAGCAATTTATGCAGTGGTTGCGCACTAATTCGGATGCACTCGATATTATCAAGGCGGCGGGTTATTCGGTGGCTCGTTAAGTCGATCGATTGGCAACGCAACGAATACTTACAGGTGGTCGATGAGAGTTCATGTATTGCAGCACGTTGCCTTCGAAGATATCGGCAATATGGCCACCTGGTTAGCGAATCGTAATGCCGTCATTACTTATAC
>DATIED010000644.1:0-2137 GCA_035455965.1 Spongiibacteraceae bacterium | reverse complement strand
ATATCGATGGCGTTGTACGCGGCGAGATAATCGGCGCGCGCCGATTGGCCGAGTAACGTCAAACGCGCCGCGTCGATACCGTGCGCGGCGAACCGCGCGTGGGTTTGCGCGACGACCGAAGTATCTTCGAACAGTTTGGCTTTGAGAACGAGTCGCGAGCCCGGAACACGTTGTAAAACCTGTGTCCACAGTGCCACCACCGCCTCGTTCATTTTGGTCGGATTATTAAAACAGCCGAACGTGATGCGCCCGTTTGTCAAAGCCGGCAATTCGGCACAGGCCATAGTTTCCTGTGGCGGCGTAAAACACAGGCGCGTATCCGGCAAATACCAGGGCCGCTCGCTGTAATGCGCGGCTTCGTGCGCGAGAATTGAATATGGATCGGCGAGGATGTAATCCATTGCCGCCAGCCCCGTACTGGCCCAATAGCCCAACCAACTGACTTGTATCGGCGCCGGCTTCCACGCGAATACCGGCAGGCGATTGTTGGCGGTGCAACCATTTAAATCGATCAGAATATGCGGTGCGTCAGCATGAATTTTTTGCGCTGCGCGCTCGTTGCTCAAGCCGACCAGCGATTGCCATGTAGAAAAATACCGCTTGAGGCGCAGTGTCACCGCATCTTCGCGCGCATCGGTGGCATAGGCCAGTAATTCGATTTTTGTGGCATCTAAATGCGCGAGAATATTTTCTAAAAAATAGCCGACCGGATGGTCGCGAAAATCGGCGGATACCAAACCGACTCGCAGCGTTTCGCAGGTGGCGCGCGGCGCGCATAACCACTGCGTATACGGTTGCGCCAACGCCTGCAGTTTTTCGCCGTAGCGTCGTGCCGCCTGCAGATAATCCAGCGGTGCGGAACCGGCGTGAATGCTCATGATATAGAGCAAGGTATCTTCTATGAGGTCTTGAAGCGTCGCTTCGGCGTCGTTGTCCAACATGCCGGCGTAGTCGGATCCGAGCGCCAAAGCATTGCGATAACATTCGAGCGCATTATCCAAATCGCCGACCGCCAATAGCGCCCCGCCTAAATTGCTATGCGCCGTGGAAAGATCCGGTTTTAACGCCAGCGCCTGGCGATAATGCGCCATCGCCTCATCGCCACGCCCCAGCATTTTAAGCACCGCCCCCAGATTACCATGTGCTTCGGCAGCGCCCGGATCTAATACGAGGACCTGTCGATAGCAGCTTATGGCTTCCTCATACCGCCCTTGGTGTTGCAACAAATCGCCGAGATTGCGCTGCGCCGTCAGGAAGCCCGGATTCATCGCCAACGCCTGGCGATAATTGGCAATGGCCTCATCGAATTTGTTTTGCGCGCGCAATGCGCCGGCGAGATTGTCGTAGTGCGCGCTGTCGGGTTTGAGGGCTAACGCGCGCCGAAAACAGGCTTCCGCCGCTGCAGGTTTATTCTGGCCGGTGAATATATTGCCGAGGTTGCCGTGATAGGTATGGTTGGTCGCATCGATGGCGATGGCTTTCTCGATCGATTCGATCGCCTTTATATAATCGCCGCGCTCACCGGCGAGCACGCCCAGCAAATGCAATGCCTCGGCGTGTTTAGGTTCCGTCGCCAGAATTTTCCGATACAGCAGTTCGGCTTCCGCCGCGCGGCCGGCCCTGTGATGCGTAAATGCGAGCTGCAGATATTGCGCGCTATTAAAGACCGGAGGGCGATTTTCTGCGGGCTGCGCACCGTCTTGCCGCATGCAACACTGTTTATGTTTTTTGCCGCTACCGCAGGGGCAGGGATCGTTGCGACCGATTTTTGTCATACACGTATTATTTAAATGCCCTAGGTCATGCCGCCATTGATTGAAATTGTTTGACCGGTAATATAAGCGGCGCTGTCGCCCGCCAGAAATGCCACCAGGTCCGCGACTTCGGCCGGCTTGCCGCTGCGCTGCAACGGCACCAGCCGCGCGATGGCTGAGGTATCGAAACTATTCGCGCTCATCGCCGTTTCGATAATACCGGGTGCGACGGCGTTAACTGTTATGCCACGGCTCGCCACTTCCAGCGCCAGCGCTTTGGTTGCCGAATGCAGTGCGCCTTTGGCGGCCGCGTAATTCACCTGGCCGCGATTGCCCAATAATGCCGCCACCGAGGTGATATTAATAATGCGTCCCCAGCGCGT
>DATIED010000643.1:0-7672 GCA_035455965.1 Spongiibacteraceae bacterium | reverse complement strand
CGCGCATAATCGATTGATACATTGCGAATGCAAAAACGAACACGATGCCGGCGAACGACACGCGCATATACGCGACCGCATCCGCGAATACCGCCGCGCTGACGCCCATCCAGCGTAGCAGCGTCGGTACTGCGAGCAAACCGACTACCGATAGCAGCGCCGATACCGTCAGCACCATCAGCAGCGTCTGCCCCGATGCGTGGTTAACCTTGGCGTAATCGCGCGCACCGGTGTACTGCGCCACCAGAATCGAGCCGGCGATCGTGAGGCCGCCACCGAGCGATACCAGCAAAAAAATAATCGGAAAGCTGACCGATACTGCCGCCACGGCATCGGCGCCGAGCCGGCCGACCCAAAATGTGTTGATCAGTTGATAACTGGTCTGCACCGAATTGGCGAGCACGATCGGCAATGCCAGTGCGAATAAACTTTTACCGATCGAACCTTCGGTGAGATTTTTTGCAGCCGCTAATTTATCGTTCAATGGTATGACCTGGAGCGGCACGCTACATAGCGGGTGCCAAAAAAAGAGTAGCGGCAAGTTTAACGGATAGCGCGGCGCCTGGTATTGAAGCTGCCCACGTTTTTTATTATTTTGAATTTATGTGGCGGGGTGTTGCATTGCGCTTTTGCATGCAAGGCCGGCGGAGCCGAGCGGCCCGGCAGCGAATACGAGATTGTTAAGCCATGTTCCGCTGCCATCGGCGATTCGAGGCCGCCGCGCGATCTGATAAATCAGCCGGGAATTTCCGGCTCGACCAGCATCGCCAGATAATTCAGCGATTCCTGCCAGCCCAGATAACAACCTTCGACTGGAATCATCGCCGGAATGCCCGATTGCACTACGGTTATGTCCGTGCCGCACGAGACCTTTTTCAAGGTGACTGCGGTTTCCATTGCGCCGGGCAGATTCGGATCGTCGAATGCCGAGCTGTAGCGAATACGCTCGTTGCTCAACTCCAGATAGGTACCACCGAACGAGTGACTGTGCTGGGTGGTGAAATTGGTGAATGACATTTTGTACGTGCCGCCAACCTTGGCATCTATCTGATGAACTTTGCCGGTGAATCCGCACGGCGGCAACCAGCGCTCCATGCCGGCGGCAGTGGTGAAGGCGCGGTAAAGTTTTTCCGGTGTGGTGCGCAGTACGCGGTGTAGCGTTACGGTGTTTGTACTCATCAGTTTTGCTCCTCTAATGGATGCGAGGCCAATTTAGGCCGATTGACACCGAATAGTCGAACGGGTGGTCTGGGTTTCGACAACGCCTCCAGCTAAAGAGCTAATGCGTATGCCGGATCTTAAAATGCCGGTACTGGACAACTGTAATATCCGGCCGCCGATTGCATCGATCAAAGTTTAACGAACGAGACTAGCATTTTAATACTCAAAATCAGCGAGATAATGGCAAACATCTTTTTCAGATACGCGGCCGGTAAATTATGCGAGCAGCGTACGCCATAGGGTGCGGCAATAACACTCGCCATCGATATGGCCACAAATGCCGGTACATAAATAAAGCCAAGGGTATAGGGGGTGTTCAATGTGCTCGACCAGCCGCTAATCATGTAGCCAATCGTGCCGGTAATGGCGATCGGAAAACCGATGGCGGCTGAAGTGCCAATCGCTTTTTTCATATCTACATTCTTATAGCCCAGATAGACAACGGTGAGAAAGCCGCCGCCGACAGCGGCCAGCGCCGATACGGAGCCGATGCCCATGCCGGCTGCAATTAGTCCGCGCCAGGTGGTCGGTTTTTGGCTGGGCCGCGGCTGCCAATTGAGAAACATCTGCCCTGCGACCAGCGCCATGAACAACGCAAAAAATAGCGCGATGCAGGTCGAGTTAAGATTGGCGGCGAAATGAGCTGCCAGCAATGTACCCAGCATAATTCCGGGCGTCATTCCACCAACGATCCGCCACAGCACGGCGCCTCGCGCAGCATGTGCGCGCATACTGGCGGTTGAGGAAATAATCATGCAGCACAATGACGTTCCCAATGCCAGATGCACGACGTTATCGACAGGCATACCTTGATAAGTAAAAACGGATGCCAGCAACGGTACCAATATGCCGCCGCCACCAACGCCCAGTAAGCCCGCCATGAATCCGGCGAGGGCGCCCAACGCTACGTACAACAATATCCACTCGATGCCCGGCATATAAATTCAACCTGTAAATTGAGCAAAATCTCTCGATTTGCGTTGTGCTTTGAATGAGCGTACAAATTAAAGTCGACTTGAGGTCAAGCGTTTAGTTGCCGAGGAATAAACGATGGATATAGCCGAGGTCGCGAAAGCTTCTGGACTGCCAGCGTCCACCTTGCGGTTCTACGAGGAAAAAGGCCTGATTCAGTCGATCGGTCGTAATGGTCTGCGTCGCTTCTTCAGCGGCGACGTAGTCGAGCGACTGGCTTTAATATCGCTGGGGCGCAATGCCGGTTTCTCGCTCGATGAAATTGGTGAAATGTTTACTGTCGATGGCGCCGAGATCAATAGAGCGCTGTTGCTGGCAAAGGCCGCCGAATTGGATAAAAAAATTAAAGAACTAAGCGCGATGCGCGATGGGCTTCTGCACGCGGCGGCATGCAGAGCAGCGAGTCATTTTGAGTGCCCGAAATTTCTGCGCCTGCTGCGCATCGCCGGCAAAAACCAGGTTAGACAACCGAATAAATTGAAGGATAAAAAACTTAAGCGCGGAGTGAAGAAAGCGTAAAGCCGATGAAGTTAGGTATTGATGTTTAATCGGTGGTTAGTGTTTGTTATCGATTTTTGGTTTTGGCTAATCTTCAGCGTGAACCCATGCTGGCGGGGTAGCAGCGTTGAAAATAGTTGTTGTTGAGAATAAAAATTTGAGAGTGACCAAATAGTTTCGCGGCGCTAATACTGCTTGCCGGCGCCGAATTTCCCGAAATTTTTAGGCTTTACGGTACATTTGTGGATTAATGTTGCAAATTTAATTTTATCCATGCGGCGTTGCAAAAGAAATATTGGTCATGGTAGTGTTCAAGCAGTTGTTGTAGATGTACTGATCGATTCGGATCGCGATCATCTATTAGAACAATACCGGTAAACGTAAAAAGCTCGGAAGACAGAAGCACTGCGGGTGCAAGTTATTGCGCTTCGTAACGGATTTACTTGCCATAATTCACTGGAGGATATATGGCCGCGCTAGCGTCATTGTTCGTTTCTATTCGTCGTTTTACTCCCACCTTCCTTTTCATGGCCTTGCTGATAAGCGGTGATTCATCGTTTGCCGCAGCAGCAGATTTGGCTGCGCCGCCGACGACGATAGCGCAAACGCTACGCGATATGCCGGTATTCGAAGAGCCACTGGTAGCTGCGAAACCTACCACGCTCGATGAGGATCAGGCGGTCGCGCACGCAGTTGCGCTCTATCAACAGCAAAAAAATCCGGATGACTTTAAAGTTTTCGATGATTTTTTGCGTCGATACCCGCAGTCGGGCTGGCGGGTTGCGCTATTCACCAATCTCGGTCTGGCGAATTATCACTATGGCTATTTTTCCAGAGCGATCGAAGCCTGGGAGCAAGCATGGCGCGAGGGTCGCGATGTTACCGACCCCGCCGCAAAAATATTAGTCGATCGCGCGGTCGGTGAGTTGGTGCGGATGCATGCACGCCTCGGCCATACCGATCGTCTCGCCGCATTGATGGATGAAATTGGCGATCGCCCGGTCACAGGTCAGGCTACCGAAGCGTTAACCGGTGCGAAAGAAGGCTTGTGGACGATGCGTAATGAGCCGGGTATCGCGTATCTATGTGGTCCGATGGCGCTTAAAAATCTCATGCTCTCGGAGAAGAAGTCTCTCGATCAAACCGCCTTCCTGGATAACTATCGCTCCAGCCCGCAGGGCGTAAGTTTGGCGGAAGTCGGCAAGTTGGCAAAGCAAGCAAAACAACCGTACACATTGGCGTTTCGCGAAGGTAATGCACCGATCCCTTTACCGGCATTGGTGCATTGGAAAGTTAGTCATTTTGCAACGATCGTTGCCGAAGAGAATGGCCGGTATCACTTGAAAGATCCAACCTTTGGCACCGATTTGTGGATTACCAAAGGCGCGCTGGATACAGAGTCGAGCGGATATTTTCTACTGCCCTCAAAAAAGCTGGCGGAAGGTTTCCGCTCCGTGAGTATGGCCGAAGCCAGCCAAGTGCATGGCAGAGGACTTACCGCCGATCAGGTTCCGAGGGCGACAACTCCGAAAGATGAAAAGGGTCATCCGCCTTGCTCCGATTCAGGCCCGCCCAACGGCGGAATGTGCGGCGCCAATTTTCACTCGATGGTAGTTAGCCTCAACCTCACGGACACACCGGTCGGTTACCAGCCGCCCAAAGGGCCGTCGGTATTCGTGACGCTAACGTACAACCAGCGCGAAGCCTATCAACCAGCGACTTTTAATTTCTCCAATGTGGGGCCGAAGTGGACGACGAACTGGCTCTCCTACATCCAAGACGATCCAAACGCTGCCGGCGCGAGTGTGATGCGCTACGTTGCGGGCGGCGGTGCGGTGATTTATGCGGGCTATAACAGCACCACCGGTAAATTCACATCGGAATCGGAAGGTAAAAGTGCGGCTGTGCTCGCACGCATTGCAGGAACACCGGTGACTTACCGGCGTACACTCAGTGATGGAACCGTCGAGATTTATGCACAGCCCGATGGCGCCACGAGCTATCCGCGGCGCACATTTTTAACTCAGATAACCGATCCAACCGGCAATGCGGTGACACTGGCTTACGATGTGCAGCGTCGGCTCACCTCGATCACCGATGCGTTGGGGCAGGTTACTACGTTTAGTTATGGCATTACCGCAAAGCCGCTGCTGATAACAGCGATCACCGATCCGTTTGGTCGCAGTGCGCAGATTGCCTACGATGCGTCCGGCCGCTTACAGCAAATCACCGATGTGGTGAGTTTGGTCTCTCAATTTACCTACGATGGCAGTGGCTTGGTTAATTCGATGACCACACCGTATGGTACTTCCAATTTTGCCTACGCCGGCACAGGTAACAGCCGCTGGCTGGAAATTACCGATCCATTGGGCTTTACCGAGCGCGCTGAGTTTCGTCATTCGGCGCCGGGTATTCCACCCAGTGAAGCGAAGGTGCCGGTCGGCATTAATCCGTTCAATCAGTACATGGATGCCCGCAATACATTTTTCTGGGACAAATCGCTGTACCCCACCACGCACACCGATTACACCAAGGCTGAAATCAAGCACTGGCTGCACGATCCGCTCGGCGGCTTCACCTGGACCTCGCCGGTGTTGGAAAGTATCAAACATCCGCTGGAAAGCCGTATTTGGTTTAATTATCCGGGGCAAGTATCGCCATGGGTGTACCCAGGCACGCTCGACAAACCGAGCGCAGTCGGGCGCGTAATGGATAACAATGCCACTCAACTCACCACCACAACGTACAACGCCTTAGGCAATCCTCTCGTCGTTACTGATCCGGTTGGCAACCAAACGCTGTACGATTACGCGGCCAATCAAATCGATGTCATTAAAGTTCGTCAGAAGAGCGGAGCCAGCACCTATTTAACACTCGCTCAATACACGTATAACACGCTGCATCAGCCTTTGACGTACACCGACGCGAACAGCCTGGTAACCACGTACACCTACAATGCGGCAGGGCAGCGTTTAACCAGCACCGATTCGCTGGGCCATACAACGACCTACAATTACAATGCCGCGGGCTACCTTACGTCGGTGATCGATGCCAACAGTAATACGGTGGTGACCCTGACCTACGATGCTGCCGGCAGAGTGGCAACACGTGCCGATGCAGGCGGTAATGCTCTGTCGTATCAATACGACAATTTGAATCGAGTAACACGAATTACTTATCCCGATACGACGTTCTATCAGTACTCATGGAACAAATTGGACCTCGCTTCCATTACCGATCGCGTCGGACAGGTCACGCAATACACCTACGACGCCAATCGCAATTTGACCGCAGTGACCGATCCGGCGAATCACACGACGCAATATGCGTATTACCACAACGGTACTAGGAAATCGATGACCGATGCTAACGGTGGCATTGCGCAATGGGCACGGGATATTCAAAGCCGTCTCACCAGCGTTACCGATCCCAAAGGCATAATCACCGCCTATGTCTACGACGGCATCGGTAATCTCACCACGATCAATAGTCCCGATGCCGGTAACGCACAGCTGACGTACAACGCAGCGAACAATTTGATCAAGAAAATCGATGGCCGCGGTGTCGAAAGTAATTTCGCCTATGATTGGATGAACCGACTGACGGCGATCAGCTATCCGGCCAGCCCGACCGAAAACCTGACCTTCGTCTACGATTACGACGGCTTCTACGATTACCACATGGGCCGTTTGTCGTATATCAGTCAGGCCGATGGCTTCGTGATTCAAACCTATGATGCCAACGGCAATATCACCGGCAAGGGCGACTGGTTGAGCACCGCCAGTGATGGCAATAATTATGTATACGACAACGCCAATCGCGTGATTCAAATCACCTATCCGAGCGGGCGCATCGTTACGTACACGCGCAATGCGCTGGGCCAAATCACGCAGGTGCAGTTGCAGGAAAACAGCAGCGCACCGCTGCAAACCATCGTCAGCAACGCCACCTACGAACCGTTCGGGCCGATCAAAACGATCACCTATAACAACGACGTCACCACCACGCTGCAGCACGATGCCGATTACCGCATCAGCCGCATCACCACCACCTCGACGCCGGCCTGGGACTTTATCTACAGCTACGATGCCGACAGTCAAATCAGCGGCCTGGCCGATCAAATCGGTACGGGCACTGGCAACAACTCCAAGCTATACACCTACGACAACCTGCATCGCCTGATCGTCGACGATCGACCGGCGACCGTGCTGTCGTTCGATAAGTACCAGTACCAATACGATGCCGGCGGCAATCGCACGCTGTTGCAAAAAGGTTTGAGCACCACGGGTGCCTTTACCTACCCCGCCACCTATGCCGGCACCTCCAACCGCATGACGCAATATACCGCCACGGCGGTCACCGAAGATGCGGCCGGCAATATCACCAGCCTCAACGGCAAAACCTACAGCTACAACAATGCCAATCGACTGAGCCAGGCGGTGGTCGGCAGCAGCACGGTCAATTTCCGCTACAACGGTTTCGGTCAGCGCACCACCAAGCTCGTCACGGTCGGTACCACGACCACCACCACGCACTACGACTACAGCGTCGACGGCAAATACCTGGATCAAATTCAGTTGAATGCCGATGCCAGCTATGCGCAGGCTTACGAATACCTGTGGCTCGACGATCTGCCGATCGCACAACTGGTC
The DNA here is from genome assembly GCA_035455965.1 of Spongiibacteraceae bacterium. GTDB lineage: Bacteria > Pseudomonadota > Gammaproteobacteria > Pseudomonadales > CAMLJR01 > CAMLJR01. The sequence goes on along the minus strand of DATIED010000643.1, from coordinate 329 downwards.
ACGACCTACGGCCCGAGCAACACTGTCGCCAGCCAACAACTGACCTACATCCACGCCGATCATTTGAATACGCCGCGCATCATGACCGACAGCAGCAAGAAAATCGTCTGGCGCTGGGACCCGGAAGGCTATGGCCGCGTGATGCCGAACAACGATCCCGATGGCGATACGGTATTAAACAAATTGTTTCTGCGGTATCCGGGGCAAATCGCAGATAGTGAAACGGGACTGTTTTACAACAACGCTAGATACTACGACCCACTCACTGGACGCTATCTGCAATACGATTTAATCGGTCCTACCCGAAATTATTCTGATCCGATTTTCCG
>DATIED010000642.1:0-2035 GCA_035455965.1 Spongiibacteraceae bacterium | reverse complement strand
AAATAAGTGTCTCGCCGGGTATTAAAAGATCAACACGTGATCGACGAGATATTTGGAGTTCTGTTCCACCAACACCAACTCAGCGACATAGTCGCCGGGCTTTTTAGAAAACTTTTGCCGCCATACCACAGCAATAGAATCGGGACGACGAAAGATCGCCACAAACTGCCGCTCGGTAAAATAGCCCTTCTCGGTTTGATACTGCACGCAGACGCGCTGCAAATACTGTGCGGTAACGATGTTTTTAATCCGATCGGTGAAATCCCTGACGTGCCGATCGCGATCGATATCGGTCGAAGCGGCCATCAAATTATCCATGATGGGGTCGACAATTTTCAGAATCTCTTCATCGGACTTATTGGCTAACTCCATGTTGTACTCTCCATTCCCTACTCTCCCTTCCTGCATAGATACGGTAAAGCGTAAAAGTTCTACCAGATTATTTATTAAAAACGTCTAACGAAATGAACTTGCACGGTGCCGACGGAGCGGGATGCTGCAGGTCCTTCTGGGGACGTGAGCGCGCAGGGATACCCATAGGGCACAGGTGCGCGCGCCCGAGCCTAACATGGCCCCCAGCAAAATAATAAATGGGTTGTAGGCGTTCCCCAGAAGGGCCTGCAGCATCGCGCTAACCACGAATGCCAACGTTCTTTTTGTCAGGCACTCTAAATGTTTATACCGCAATCTTTTAGCCCAATTGCCTCTCGGCCATACTTTTTTCCCACTCGTGACCGTTGAACGCCCTGGTCGTCATACCGGTCACGGTGCCGCTACCCAGGCAGCGCGCGTTAATGCTGAACCCATCGGGATGCGAGCGCGGCACGTAAAACGATTTGATACCGCAGACCGCGCAGAATAAATGTTTGGCGGTACCGGTATTAAAGGTGTATTCGGTCAGATGTTCGCGGCCCTGCAATAAATTGAACTGCGCGGCGGGCACGATCAGATGCAGATAACCGCTTTTATCGCACATCGAACAATTGCATTCGGTGATGTCGAGGTGCGCGGGCGCCAGCACTTCAAAGCGCACCCGCCCGCAGTGACAACCGCCGCTATGTTTGATCATCGCCATGCCGCTACCGCCTATAGCACCGCTAAACCGCGCGCCATATCCGCTTTTAAATCTTCGATATCCTCGAGGCCCACGGCGATGCGAATCATATTATCGGTGATGCCGGCAGCGGCGCGCTCCGCTTCGCTGATGCGACCGTGCGTGGTGGTGGCCGGATGCACGATGGTGGTTTTCACATCGCCCAGATTTGCCGTGATCGAACAGATGCGCGTCGCGTCGATAAAACGCCAGGCGGCAGCTTTGCCATCGGCGGCAGAATTTCCGCGCACGCGAATTGCCATCACACCACCGAAGCCGCGCTGTTGCTTCGCCGCCAGCTCGTGTTGCGGATGCGAGGTCAGACCGGCGTAGAAAACCCGCTCGATGCCGCTCTGCTGTTCCAGCCACTGCGCCAATGCCAACGCATTGCTGCTGTGGGCATCCATACGCAGACGCAAGGTTTCGAGGCCCTTCAAAAATACCCAGGCATTGAACGGGCTCATAGTCGGGCCGGCCGAGCGCAAAAAGCCCAGCACCTCGTTCATCTGCTCGCGTCGACCGACCACCGCACCGCCGAGACAGCGACCCTGACCGTCGAGATATTTCGTCGCCGAGTGCACGACAATATCGGCACCGAGCGCTAATGGCTTTTGCAGCGCCGGCGTACAAAAACAATTGTCGACTACCAACAGACAGCCGCGCTGTTTCGCCAACGCGGATAAAGCCGCTATATCGGCCACTTCGTTGAGCGGATTGGATGGCGTTTCCAAAAACAATAATTTGGTGTTGGCTTGAATCGCATTCGCCCAGGCATCGTTATCCGTGAGCGCAACAAAGGTGGTATCGATACCGAACTTCGCGAGGTACTTGGTAAAAATAACCGTAGTGGTGCCGAAGACACTGCGCGAACAGACAACGTGATCGCCGGATTTCAACAGCGCGACACACACGCTGAGAATCGCCGCCATGCCGGACGACGTG
>DATIED010000641.1:0-4033 GCA_035455965.1 Spongiibacteraceae bacterium | reverse complement strand
GATCCTGTCCTGCGTGAAAAATATTCCAAGCTAGTTGCCACCGCCAATCGGTGGATTACCTTGCTACCTTCGACGCTGCCTGGTGCCCAAGTTACAGTAGGGATCGGATATCGCTATCTGGCAAAGGCTAAGAAGCTGGCCATGACAGCCTGCACCAGTGAGTGGTTGCGGGCAAGGCGTGGCGTCGTGCTGAGCGCTGGTGGTTTTATCTGCAACCCGGCCATGGTCAAGCATTTCGCGCCAGATTATGCGGCTGGTATGCCCAACGGCACACTGGGCGACAACGGCAGCGGCATCATGCTAGGAGTATCTGCCGGAGGACAGACCGGCCTCATGGAACGAGTATCGGCGTGGCGCTTTTTGTCGCCGCCGAAGGCATGGGGAATGTCGATGGTAGTGGACGGCAATGGCCAAAGGTTTTTGAATGAGACATGGTACGGTGCGCGCATCGGCGACGCGATGGTTGAGCGCCATGGCGGGCGGGCATACATCATCATGGACCGTAAGCTATGGCGTCAATCGTTTAAGGACGCGTTTGACGAAGCGGTGTTAGGCTTTCAGCGCGATATTACATTGATCAATGGCTTGTTCGCTGCGGTAAAGGGCGACACACCCGAGGCGTTGGCACGCAAGTTGGGCTTTTCAGTCGATACATTTGCCGCGTCGCTGGCAACGTATAATCAAGCTGCTCTAGGCGAAGTACCCGATCCCTTTCATAAGTCTCCCGACGAGATGTCCGTGTTGAATGAAGGACCATTCTATGCAATCGACATATCCGTCAATGCGCGCCTTTTTCCGCTCGCGTGCATGACTGTCGGAGGCTTGATGGTAAATGAAGCAACCGGCGCCGTGAAAGCGCTGACCGGGGGGACCATCGAGGGGCTTTACGCGGCTGGTAGAAATGCCGTGGGTATTTGCTCAAATTTGTATGTCAGTGGACTTAGCTATGCCGATTGTATTTATTCTGGCCGCCGTGCGGCCCGTGCAATAGCGATCAAAGCGTAATCTTATTCGATACCATGCTATCCCTTGTTGCATGTATACATCGATGTATATTCTTTTGTAATACGTTGTCCTGATTCAGAGTAAATGCGAGCAGGAAACGTGGCGGCCTTTTAGCTTAACGAAGGTGTACATCGCGCAAACAAACCTTTGTGAGCGCTAAAGTGTCTCGTGTATCACCTGGTAATCGGACATAACAGATCGGCTAGTGTGGAGCGCCACTATTTTTCATTAGCGAACTGCCAAATCAGCTGGCGGATAGCGGTATCGAAAAAACTTCCTCCAACCATACCGAAAAAGTGAATCACACTTCGTTAATTGACGAGAAAAATTATCATGTCAATAAGCTGCAACCTTTCAAACGAATGTGTTGCAGCTTTTTTTGCGCGTCAGGCGATTACTTTTTATCAGGCTGAATTTTTGACAGGTCTGCATTGATTTTCGCGAGCACATCTTCGCTAAGCATATCCGCAGCGTAAGGCTGAATTGCACGTAACGTCATATCGCGCGCCCTTCAACAGCACGCGTTTGCCGTTTAGCAGGAAACCGCGCTTCGCATCGAAGCTAATGCTGCGAATGCCGAAGCGTGTGCTGCGTGAATCGACCACACAGTCATCGATGCGCACTTCTTGAATCAACGTATACAGATTCGGCGTTTCGGTTGACCACAGCAATGGCTTGGCGACCTCGAGTTCTTGCTCGATGTCTTGCGACGCAGCGGCATTGAGCGGCGTTTTAGCTTCTTTACGCGCAACCTCGACGCCCATCGCATTCACAACGCGGCTGATCAGGCGAGCATCGACCGACGCATCGCCGGCGTTGATCACCGGCGTTACGACGCGGACTTTGGCGCGGCTGGCAGAAATGTCGGGGGTCGTAATCGTCGCCCCCCACGAATCAACATGCACCTTGTCGACAATGCGCAGATGTGCCGGCCGGATAATGCCCGAGCCCGAATACCAGCGCGATGACGGCTCCGGATTATCCACGCGCACCGCTACGACGTTATCGCCCGCGCGCAGGTACTTGCTCACATCCAGAATGAACTCGGTATAGCCATAGGGATGGCGCGTGACGAACTGGCCGTTGACCCAGACCTGCGCATCCATATAAATCGCTTCGAAGTCGAGCAAGACCGTTTTTGCCGCAACATCGCTCGGTAACGATAGTGTGCGGCGATACCAACCCACCCCGCCGAGCATGTAGCCCTGCGCCTCCTTCGAGATCGAGTCTTTGCTGAAGGGATGCGTCTGCCCCGGCAAATCTTCAATCGACCAATCGTGCGGCACGCGCACTTGACGCCATAACGAGTCGTCGAACCCCGATTGTTCAGCGCCTTTGGCATCGCCGCGCAAAAAGCGCCAATTGTCGTTGAGCGAAAGGGTTTCTGCGTGCGCCATCAATGCTAAGCAGCATCCGATCAGTGCCAGGAGCGGCGTTATCCAGGAATGGCGGCGGGGGAGGGAGACGACGAATATTTTCACTTTGCCTCATCAGTTAATGCGGTCCAGCGGTTTCGAAATAGCTTATGGAGGCGCTGGACCAATCCTATTTGTCTGAGTATGTAATGCCCTCGGGCGGCAACTAACAGTATTGCTGAGACGTGCCTGGTAGCAGTTCGATTTTGCTTAATAAAAATTGTCTAGCGAATAAAGCGCGGACGCAGGAAAAAATTTTCTACCGACCAAAAAAATGCAGCGATATAAATACCGCAGCCGCACTGAGCGAAAACAATGCGGCGGCACGCCATAATGGCGCGAAATGCACCGCTAACGGTTCGCGATCGCGGTTTGTTTCGCTACCAGAAATCATCGCGCTGACAAGGTTTTCCTTTTTATGGATGCGGTAGAACGCAATGGCGGCGATATGCAATCCGATAAAACTGAGTAACACCTTGAATACGAGGTGATGTGTTTGCGCCGCGAGACGGCCACCATCAAAACTAATCAGATAGGCCAAAGGTCCGGATTCAATGCCGTCGATATCGACGGCAAATAATCCAAGCAGTATTTGCAGCAGCGCGAGGGCGAGCATGGCTAGCACGCTCCAGCCGCCGAGCGGATTGTGGCCGGGTTGCTGCGATTGCTTTTCTCGTGCCCATAACTCGCGACGGCAGTATGCCAATACGCGTACGGGCCCGCGCAGAAAATAGTTAAACTGCGCCGTAGTGCTACCGAAGAGGCCCCAGGCCAGGCGGAATAACAGAAGTGTCAGTAGCCCATAACCACAGTAGCGGTGCCATTCCAGCAGACGTTGTTCCGCACTCCACCACGCCCCAGCGATAAGTGCCACCAACGCCCAGTGAAATAGCCGTGTCGGTAAATCCCACACCGGGGTTCGGCCAGCTTGCCTATTCCGATGCAAATTATTGTCCGCCATGTTCATCGCAAATGTTCTCAATCCGGTTCGCGGTAGCGGTCGTGACAGCTCTTGCACGCTTTACCCAATGTTTTATGCGCGGCGGCGATTGCGCCGACATCTCCGGAATCGATAGCGCTTTTTAACTGCTGTGCCGAGTCGATGAAGTTCTCATTGAGTTGATGAAAATTGTCTTGCTCCGCCCAAATCAGCGCGAGCGATTTAGTTTTCTGTTGGCTTTCCGGACCGCTGCCGACGGGAAAGAAATCCATCTGCATCGATCCGCGACGCAGAATTTCCGCCGCTGCTGGTTTGATTACATCGAACAGCGGGGCGCTGGTTTTGATTTCATCGCCGATGGTTTTGAATGCGCCGCCGATTTCCTTATAGTTGTTACGGCGCGATTTGATGGCATCGCTGACATCGGTGGCTTCAGCAACCGTGGTGGCGACTAAGGCCGAACCGATGAGAACAAGCGTGAATGTGCGTTTCATAAAGTTGTGGTGGTCAAGGAACATCGGTTGAAATCTCCGGCGGATAATGGCTTTTAAATACGTAGCTCTGTGATCGGCATATTGGTGCGCAAGTTATCGCTGCCCCAGGCGTCGGTGGACACGCCCATCAATTGCTGCATGGTCAAACCCGCGCGCGTCACCGGGCTGCCATTGCCGGC
>DATIED010000640.1:0-2068 GCA_035455965.1 Spongiibacteraceae bacterium | reverse complement strand
GGCGGCGCGCCATGGTTTCTTCGACAATATTGTCTTCGGCTTGGCACGGCGCATCGTTGAGTTGTACGGCAACGATGTTAGCGCCGGGTATCTTCAGTAACTCGGCATTATCAACACCGCCGCGAAAGTGATGCCAGCTGTCGAACATGATGCCGCCGTTGGCGCGATTCGCCTGCGCGACGATGCGCAGCGCGGTATGAATATTATCGATCTGTGCCCACGGCAAAAATTCGATATGCGCGAGTAAATCGTGGCGCGCAGCGCGATCGCACAACGCCGCGAATGCTTCCACTAACAATTCTTCCGGAACACGTTGCGGCAATGCCCAAACTACATTCAACGACCGTGCGCCGAGCGCATCGGCGATGCGATAAAACTCATCCTCGGCGACCAGCCCCATGCCGGCGTCGCTGGGAAAATGATGGCCCGGAACCCAGTTCAACAGCGGATCGAGTTCGGCGATGCAAAGCCCATTATCGGTCAGCATAGCGCGCAGTGCGGCATCGCTTAGACCCGCCGCGCGCGCCTGTTGATACTGCGCCGGAAATAACGAGATGGCATCGAAGTTACCGGCGGTCGCCGCGGCGATCAACTGCTCGAAACTGGCGCCCATCACCGTACCGGAGCACAACACCAGATCCTGTGCGTTCAGTTGTTGCGGTGATTTTGAATTCGCCATTTATAGCAGCCTTTGTCGAATTATTTTTACGCAGACTTCTGGACCGTAGAGCGGATCATCGATCCGCCGCTGTTCTGACGAGCTTGTTGCCTCGCGAGCCTGCATGGCGGATCGATGATCCGCCCTACGGTTGCTTGCCATGTAGCTTGCCAGCCGCTTTTAGAAACTCACCATGCGATACGGGTCGCTACCGTCCCATTCGGCCGCTTCGCGCGCGCAAGCTTCGTAGGCGGCGACAAAATTCGGCTCGGCGCCCATCAACTCGACCACCAAGCCCTGCATCGCCGGATTATCCAAGTAGTAATAACGCGCGAAATCGTTGCTCAGCACGCCATGTTCGTGCAGGCCTGCCGCCTTGCCGCGCGCCACCGCCGCCTCGACGTCATCGACAATGTAACCGAGTTGATGCAGCGCCTGCGCGTGCTCGGTATCGTAGAAAGCGCGATACGGCGACAACACCTCGTTGGTCTGTTGAATCAATTCGATCTGTACGCCATTTTGGTAACCGAGCGCGACATGCATCTGCACCTCGGCACTGACGCCGCGAAATTGCGATTGCAGACGCACATTGCGATAGCCCCACCACGGACCCACGCCAAGTTGTTCGACCCAACAGCGCATCGCCGCATCGATATCTTTTACCAGAAAACCCCATTGCTTCACGGGGCCGAATAACGTTTGGTATTGCGCTTTAGCAACGGACATAAGGGCCTCGCAGCTGTTATTGATAATGCATAGTTATTGAATAACGCATGGTTATTGGATGATACGTAGCGGATTGCGCATGAAATCTATACTACGAGCATTCCATGTCACATTCAATTAAATTTGTGACATGTTAGAATCAACCGCTGAACGAGCTGTTTTACCTATCGGCGAAGGAGCCAGCATGCCCACCGCTACAGCACCCGCCCGCAAGCGCGCCAACAGCAATAGCATTATCGATCCAGTCGACACGCGCAGCCGGCTGGTAGATGCCGCGGAATATTGCTACGCAAAACACGGCATCAAAGCTACAAACATGGCCGATATCGCGGAGCGCGCCAATATCACGCGCCGCACGGTGTATCGATACTTCGCAAATCGCGAGGAAATGCTCGATGCAGTCGTACGCCGCGAGGTCGAGCGCTTCTGGGTGAGCTTCCACGCCACGCAAAAAAAATTCGATGACCTCGGACACTATCTGGTTGAAGCACTGGTGTTCACGCTCAAGCATGCACCCAGCACCAACTCGCACCGCTTCTTATTCAATGAGGAGGTTTTGCCGCTGGTCAATAAAATGTATATCGACAATCGCCAGCACACTCTCGATCGCGTCGCCGCGCTGCGGGTTATTTATGAAAATAACTTGCAGCGCGGCGGCATTCGCAAGCAGCTCGATTTAATTAT
>DATIED010000639.1:0-2040 GCA_035455965.1 Spongiibacteraceae bacterium | reverse complement strand
CGCTCGACCACAATCGCCTGCATCACGCCTACTTGTTTACCGGTACCCGCGGCGTGGGTAAAACCACAATTGCACGAATTTTAGCCAAATGCTTTAACTGCGAAGTCGGTGTCAGCTCGGAGCCTTGCGGCGTCTGTAGCGCCTGTACCGAAATTGCCGAGGGGCGCTTTATCGATTTGATCGAAGTCGATGCGGCATCGCGCACCAAGGTCGAGGATACGCGCGAACTGCTCGACAATGTCCAATACGCGCCGACGCGCGGCCGCTACAAAGTGTATTTGATCGACGAAGTACATATGTTGAGCACGCATAGTTTCAATGCGTTGCTGAAAACGCTCGAAGAGCCGCCGCCGCACATAAAATTCCTGCTCGCCACCACCGATCCGCAGAAATTGCCGGCGACGATTTTATCGCGCTGTCTGCAATTCAATTTGAAAAACATGACGCCCGAGCGCATCGTCCAGCATCTTGGCTACGTGCTCGAGCAAGAAATGGTTGCCTTCGAGGAGCCGGGGTTATGGCTGCTGGGGCGCGCCGCCGACGGCAGTATGCGCGATGCGCTGAGTCTCACCGATCAAGCGATTGCGTTCGGCTCGGGCAAGGTCGGCGAGGCCGATGTACGCACCATGCTGGGCTCGATCGATCAGGGCGTAGTGTTCGAATTGCTGGATGCACTGACCGCGCGCGATGGCGCCGCGCTGCTGGCGGCGGTGGCGCGCGTAGCGGAGCAGGCCACCGATTTTGCCGGCGTGCTCGAGGAAATGCTGGTGGTCTTGCATCGCATTGCCATCGCGCACGCGGTGCCGGACGGCCTGGATAATAGCCGCGGCGATCGCGAGCGCGTGCTGGCGCTGGCGGCGCAGTTGACCGCCGAGGATGCGCAACTGTTTTATCAGATCGCTCTCAACGGCCGTCGCGATTTGCCGCTGTCCGCCGATCCGCGCAGCGGTTTGGAGATGGTGTTGTTGCGTATGCTGGCGTTCAAGCCGCAGGGTGTACCGCAACCGCCGCGCGAGTCGCTGCAGAATACCGTCGATAGCAGGGAGAGCGCGCTCGCAAAAAAGTCTGAGGCGCCCCTCGAGGCGCCGCTCGCAAAGCCAACTGCGGCATTGGTTTCGAACCCAGCCTCGACAGCAAGTCCAGCCGCGCCAACATTTGCGGCAGCGCCATCGCCGGCGCTAACTCAACCGACGCGTGTAGTGGAGTCGCCGTCATCCCAGAGCGCGACACCGTCGTCTCAAAGCGCAACACCGTTAGCCCAAAGTGCAACAATAGCTGCGCCGATGGCAACCGCAGCGGCTAAAACTGCAGCGGCTGCGGCCGTATCGACGACCGCAAATTCGGCCGCTACCCCTTCGGTACCCGTCGCTGCTAAATCGAGTGCTGTGCCACTAGCTGTACAGTCCTTCGACAACGAGGTATGGATCACGCGTTTTGCCGAGTTCGGTATCGGTGGTGTCATCGGTACAATCGCCGCGCACTGCTGTTTGCAGCAAGCGGATAATAGTCAGCTGTATTTTGTGCTCGATCAGCGCCACGCCTCGTTTTTCGATCAGGCGCATGTGTCGCGTATAACGGAACAACTAAGCCGCGTATTCGGCGCGCCGGTGCAGGCTATCATTGAAACCGGTACGCCGCAGTTGGAGACGCCGGCGGCGTATCGCGAGCGGCAGCGACAATTGCGGCTGGCAACGGCGCGGCAAACGATAACCGATGATCCGAACGTACGTTTGTTGCAGGAAGTGTTTGGCGCGGTGCTGGAGGAAAACTCTATCGAACCGCTCGATAATCAGAGGTGATGACGATGAAAGCAGGTTTGGGCGATCTGATGAAACAGGCGCAGCAGCTGCAGGAGCAGATGCAAAAGGCGCAGGAGCAATTGGCAGCCGCGGAAGTGACCGGCGAGGCCGGTGCAGGCTTGGTTAAAGTGATCATGACCGGCCGCCACGACGTGAAACGCGTCGTTATCGATCCTTCGTTACTGCAGGAAGATAAAGAAATTCTCGAGGATCTGTTGGCGGCAGCGGTCAACGATGCGGT
>DATIED010000638.1:0-8588 GCA_035455965.1 Spongiibacteraceae bacterium | reverse complement strand
ATGCTCGGCTTCTTTATCGCCTTCGCGGTGAAAATGCCGGTGGTGCCGTTCCATTCGTGGCTGCCCGATGCGCACTCGCAGGCGCCGACCGCCGGCTCGGTCGATCTGGCCGGCATTCTGCTGAAAACCGCCGCGTACGGTATGTTGCGTTTCGCGCTGCCGCTGTTCCCGCATGCATCGGCGGAGTTCGCGCCGATTGCGATGTGGCTCGGCGTGCTCGGCGTGGTTTACGGTGCGCTGCTGGCGTTCGTGCAGACCGATATCAAACGCTTGATTGCCTACACCAGTATTTCGCACATGGGCTTCGTGTTGATCGGTATTTACTCCGGCAACCCGGTGGCGCTGCAAGGTGTAGTGGTGCAGATGATCGCACACGGTATTTCCGCCGGCGCGCTATTTATTCTGTGCGGTGAATTGTACGAGCGGTTACACACGCGCGATCTGCGTTTAATGGGCGGATTATGGTCGCGCTTATCGTTTCTGCCGCCGATCGCATTGTTTTTTGCCGCTGCCTCGCTCGGCCTGCCGGGACTCGGCAATTTCGTCGGCGAGTTTTTGATTCTGCTCGGCACTTTCCAGGTTTCGCCATTGATTGCGATCGTCGCGGCCAGCGGTTTGATTTTGGCCGCGGTATATTCGTTGATCATCATGCAGCGCGCATTTTACGGCGCGCCGAAATCCGAGGATCGTCTTGAAGACCTGTCGGCGCGCGAATTGTGCATGATGCTGAGCCTGGTATTGCTGCTGGTCTGGCTTGGTCTGTATCCGCAGACGGTATTGAATACTTCGGCGGCGGCGATGACGCAGGTGCATCACTACTATTCACAAGCGCTCGAACAAGTACCGGTAGCCGCGCTTAGTTTCAATCGTTAACGCGCTGCAGAATTTTTTGATGGCGACCGTAAACCCATATATGACGACCGTATAACTATATGACACTGACGAGCTCACAATTTATCGCCCTGCTGCCGCTGCTGATTACCAGCGCGACCGCTGTTCTGGTCATGCTGTCGATCGCGGTGCGGCGCCATCACTGGTGGAGCGCCACGCTCACGGTGGCCGGTCTCAATCTTGCGCTGTTGTCGCTGTTTGTGGTCGCCAAATATATCCCCCAAACCGTTACGCCGTTGTTGGTAGTGGATGGCTATGCCTGTTTCTATATGGCGGTGATTCTGGTCGCGACCCTCGGCTGCGCGACGCTCGCGTACGCTTATATGGAAGGTTTTCCCGGCAACCGCGAAGAGATTTATCTGCTGTTGGTCCTCGCCGCCAGCGGTGGTTTGGTGTTGGTATGCGCGCGCCATCTGGCGGCGCTGTTTATCGGGTTGGAATTGTTGTCGGTGCCGGTTTACGCGATGGTGGCGTACGCGTTTCGCGAGAAGCGTTCGCTCGAAGGCGGCATTAAATACATGGTGTTGTCGGCGCTGGCGTCGGCGTTTTTATTATTCGGTATGGCGCTGCTATATTCGCAATCCGGTAGCCTGGCGTTCGCCGATCTCGGTGCGTTGTTAGCCAGCGATGCGCTGCAGGGACCGATTCTGTATACCGGCGCGGCGATGATTCTGGTCGGGCTCGGCTTTAAATTATCGCTGGCGCCATTCCATTTGTGGACGCCCGATGTGTACGAGGGCGCACCGGCACCGGTCGGTGCGTTTCTCGCTACGGCCAGCAAGGTGGCGGTATTCGCGGTATTACTGCGCTTCATCCTGATCGCACCGACCGCACAGATGAATTTGTTGCATACGGTGCTTGCGGTGATCGCGGCGGCATCGATTTTAATCGGCAACCTGCTGGCGCTGATGCAGACCAATATCAAGCGGCTGCTGGCGTATTCGTCGATCGCGCATTTCGGTTATGTGCTGGTGATCATTGTTGCCGGCGGCGATATCATCACCGAGGCCGTGGCGGTGTATCTGTTGACTTATGTGGTGACGACGCTCGGTGCGTTCGGTGTGGTGGCGTTGATGTCGAGTCCGTATTCGGGCCACGACGCGGACAATATTTCGCACTATCGCGGTCTGTTCTGGCGTCGTCCGTATTTAACGGCGGTGTTGAGCGCGATGATGTTGTCGCTGGCGGGTATTCCGATCACAGCCGGTTTTATCGGTAAGTTTTATGTGCTGGCGGTCGGCGTCGATGCGAAGTTGTGGTGGCTGCTCGGTTTCGTGGTGCTCGGCAGCGCGATTGGCCTGTTCTATTATTTGCGTGTGATGATTACTTCTTTCCTGTCAGCCCCAGGTATGCGTCGCTACGATGCCCAGCTCAACTGGGGCCAGGGCGCCGGTGGCATCATGGTGTTGGCGCTGACTGCGCTAATGTTCGTGCTCGGCGTCTATCCTCAGCCGTTGTTGGATTTGATTCAGGCAGCGGTGATTGCCCCCTGATTAGCTACTGGCACCTTGGGTTTAAGATTTAAAACCGCGGAGTTTGTGCCGAAGCGGGGTGTGAGGGGTGTCTTTTTCGAGGCCCTGGGGCAAGCAATCAAGTAGTCTTGGTGCTATCGGCCTAGAGAGCTTGTCGGCTTCACGGGGCAATCGTGCTCGCAGCTTCGAGTAGTGCTCCTTCATGCCTCGAAAAAGAGACCCCCTTCACCCCGCCAGCAAGCTCAATGTGGAGTTCGATATCGGTGGCTCGATCTACTTTTTAAAGACCAAAGCCTGCTACGGCTAACCGCTTCAATACCTCTTGTTAAATAATCCCCACTGTCATCGTACTGCCGTATAATCCGCCCGTTTCAAGCCGGGTAGTCGCGTTGCGGCGCGGCACGTTATCGTTGTGTCACAGGTTCGGTCTCTTCCCTGCAGGCCATAGGATCGCTCATGAAATTTCGCTTTCCCATCGTTATCATCGACGAAGATTTTCGCTCCGAGAATACTTCCGGTCTGGGTATTCGCGCACTGGCCAACGCCATCGAAGGCGAGGGCATGGAAGTGCTGGGCGCCACCAGTTACGGCGATTTGTCGCAGTTTGCGCAGCAGCAGAGTCGGGCCTCGGCGTTTATCCTGTCGATCGACGACGAGGAGTTTACCACCGGGCCGGAGCTCGATCCGGCGGTGTTGAATCTGCGTAAATTCATCGAGGAGATTCGCTTCAAGAATTCCGAGATACCGATTTATCTGTACGGCGAAACGCGTACCTCGCAGCATATTCCAAACGATATTCTGCGCGAGTTACACGGCTTTATTCACATGTTCGAGGATACGCCGGAGTTTGTTGCGCGGCATATTATCCGCGAAGCGAAATCGTATCTCGATTCGCTGGCGCCGCCGTTTTTCCGCGCGCTGGTCAATTACGCGCAGGACGGTTCGTATTCGTGGCACTGCCCCGGGCACTCCGGCGGCGTGGCGTTTTTGAAATCGCCGATCGGGCAGATGTTCCATCAGTTCTTCGGCGAAAATATGTTGCGCGCCGACGTGTGCAACGCGGTCGAAGAGTTAGGGCAGTTGCTCGATCACGACGGTCCGGTCGGCGCATCGGAGCGCAATGCAGCGCGTATCTTTAACGCCGATCATTGTTTCTTCGTCACCAACGGTACTTCGACCTCGAACAAAATGGTGTGGCACGCCAACGTGGCGCCGGGCGATATCGTTATCGTCGATCGCAATTGCCATAAGTCGATTTTGCACGCGATTATCATGACCGGCGCCAATCCGGTATTTCTGATGCCGACGCGCAATCACCTCGGCATCATCGGCCCGATTCCGCTCGAAGAGTTCAGTGCCGAAAGCATTCGCAAGAAAATCGAAGCGAATCCGTTTATCAAGGATAAGAAAGCCAAGCCGCGCATTCTGACGATTACGCAATCGACCTACGACGGTGTGTTGTATAACGTCGAAGCGTTGAAGGATACGTTGAACGGTCAGGTCGAAACGTTGCACTTCGATGAAGCGTGGCTGCCGCACGCCACCTTCCACGATTTCTATAAAAATATGCACGCCATCGGCAAGGATCGGCCGCGCTCGAAGGATGCGATCATCTACGCCACGCACTCGACGCATAAATTGCTGGCCGGTATTTCGCAGGCTTCGCAGATCATCGTGCAGGATTCCGAGAAGCGTAAGCTCGACCGCCACACGTTTAACGAAGCGTATCTGATGCACACTTCGACTTCTCCACAGTACGCGATTATCGCCAGCTGCGATGTCGCGGCAGCGATGATGGAGCCGCCTGGCGGCACCGCGCTGGTCGAGGAGTCGATTCTGGAGGCGCTCGATTTCCGCCGCGCGATGCGCAAGGTCGATAAGGAGTTCGGCAAGGATTGGTGGTTCAAGGTTTGGGGCCCGGAAAAACTCGCGGACGAAGGTATCGGTTCGCGCGAGGATTGGGTGCTGAAGGCCAACGAAAAATGGCATGGCTTCGGCAATCTGGCGAAGGGCTTCAATATGCTCGACCCGATCAAGTCGACCATCGTCACGCCGGGTCTGGATGTATCGGGCAAATTCGCCAAGACCGGTATTCCGGCGTCGATCGTCACCAAATTTTTGGCCGAGCACGGCGTTATCGTCGAGAAGACCGGTCTGTATTCGTTCTTTATCATGTTCACCATCGGCATCACCAAAGGCCGCTGGAATACGCTGCTAACCGCGTTGCAGCAATTCAAGGACGATTATGATCGCAACCAGCCGATGTGGAAAATTCTGCCGGAGTTCGTCGCCGCGCAGCCACATTACGAGCGCATCGGCCTGCGCGATTTGTGTCAGCAGATTCACGATATGTACAAGGCGCATGACATCGCCAAGCTGACCACCGAAATGTATTTGTCGAATATGGTACCGGCGATGAGCCCCGCCGACGCATTCGCGAAAATGTCGCACCGCGAAGTCGACCGAGTACCCATCGACGAACTGGAAGGTCGCGCCACCAGCGTAATGCTGACGCCGTACCCGCCGGGAATTCCGCTGCTGGTGCCCGGCGAACGCTTCAACAAAACCATCGTGCAATACCTGCACTTCGTGCGCGAATTCAACCGCGTATTCCCAGGGTTTGAAACCGACGTGCATGGCCTGGTGGAAGACAGAGAAGATGGAGAATTGAAGTACTACATCGACTGTGTGAAGCAGTAGAAAAAGGGCTCTGCGGGGCCCTTTTTTAGTTGTCCGTTATCAGTTGTCAGTTCTCAGTTGTAGGGTGCAATAGCCGGAGGGTATTGCGCCGTGGTTTAAAGCTGGGAAGAAGCATGTGTAGAATGGAGGCATTCGCAGGTGCATTTTGATCACGCAACAGGTGTGTTCTATAGTGGAAGGCCTCATCACAAAAATCGATGTCGCGCGGCGTCAGCTTGCAACCGCGATCCGTCTATTCTTTGACGGTGGTGATGCGGTGTCTATCTACTCATTGGCCACAAATGCGTGGGAGGTGATTGATTTCCTGTGTGATAAGGCGGGCGTTGACAGCATCTCGAATCAGACGCGTGAGCATATTACAGACGGAAAGGACTTAAAGCTCCACTACATAAATTCGCCATATCGAAATTTTTTCAAGCATGCGGATAGGGATGCAGAAATCGTACTTCCGGACATTGGAGATTCTATTGTTGATTCGATCCTATATTTGGCAGTCGAGGATTATTTAAGGCTCGTCAATAAATCGCCAATAGAGTTCCAGGTTTTCCAACTTTGGTATCTAGCATCAAACATTGAGAAGGTATCTGCTGGTTCTCTCAATAGTATATTGAGGGCCATCGATCCTGCTTTTCCAGGCATCCGAGAATTGCCGAGAAAGGAGCAGGTTCAGATGGGGCGTAAAGTGCTGGAGGGGGTTTCAAGTGACAAGGGGCTGCTGGCAGATTGCCGCACCGAACCCGCATTTTTAGAATAATCGGGGACAGACCACCATTTCTTTTACAACACAGTAGAGCGGATTATTAGTCGCACCTTCGTGCGACTCGATAAATCCAAATGGTGGGTCGAATAATCCACCCAATTCTGCTGGTCGATCTTGCGTCCCTTACTACGCAGGGGAGGCGAGATAACCGCTAAACCTTCTTCACAAACTCCGACTTCAGCCCCATCGCCCCAATTCCCTCGATCCGGCAATCGATATCGTGATCGCCATCGACCAGGCGAATAATTTTAACTTTCGTCCCGACCTTCACCACCGACGACGAGCCTTTGATCTTCAAATCTTTGATCACCGAAACCATATCGCCGTCGCTCAATATATTGCCGTGCGCGTCGCGCACGATATGCGCTTGATCGGTGTTTTCGATGACTGCATCTTTCGACCATTCGTGAGCGCACTCGGGACAGACCAGCATGCCGCTGTCTTCGTAGGTGTATTCAGAGTTGCATTTGGGGCAGGGAGGGAAATGGCTCATGGGCTTTCTCTAAATGAAGCGCGCGTATGCGGAGGAAATGGTTGATCGACGCATTATAAGGCATCCAGCATAGGCGGGAGGCTTTGCCCGTTATCGCTACTAACTAATAGTTGTTATACTTCATTTATGAATCTTCGAAAAATTATTGCTGCCCTCGTCGTTGTTATACTCACGGCATGCGCCAGCAAACCTGTGCACCCTCCGACAAAGCCTGTCGTTACCAAGATCGCGATATTGCCGGTGCGAGAGCTTGCCGAGGCCACATTGGAGAACAAGAATGGCGTGCAGATTCTGGCGCCGATAGCCTCGGTGGGATTCGCAGTCGATAGCCATAAAAAGCAGCAACTATTTTCCGAAAAAGTCGTTGCACAGAATACGTCTATGGGAAAGGATTTGACCGATTATTTAGTACATGCGTTGGAAGGCGCGGGTTACCAAGTGGTGCTGCTCGATAACGTTAACCGGCCGGTGGAAGACCCCGAGGATATCGAGTTAGCCAAGATCGATACTGATGCCGAAGCGATTTTGCAGGTGTATTTCGATAATGTCGGATTGTTTTCATCCAGCTTCTCGACCGACTATCTGCCGCGCGTCGATATTCGTGCAACGCTGTATTCACCACAGCGTAAAGACGAGTTATACGACGAGACCTTGAATTACGGCGTGGATGCCAGCGCCGGCGAACCGACTTCTATCGTAGCCAATCCCAAATTTGCCTATCCGTCTTTCGACAACGTGATGATGCGCGTTCCGGAAATCACCGCAGTTTTCGCCACTGGCACGCAAGCAATCGGCGAGCGCCTGGTCGAGCAAATAAAAGCAGTACTTAAATAACGGCAAAAGGCAGGTTATTGGTCTTTACAGCAATGTGCCGTAGGTCAGACTTCAGTCCAACGTTATGATCCGTCGCAACGAATGTCGGACTGAAGTCCGACCTACTAAAATCCCCTTATTTGATCTTGCCATTCCCTTCAGCAGCGCAGCTGTTAGAAGGCCCCAGCGCGGCAGCTGATAATTCGAAAGTGCTACTTTCGAATTATCAGGCAGTCGCAAACTAATTAGTTTGCGACCTGGTGCTGTTGGGTGCTCCCCGGCGAGGGCCAACTTCTTTTGGTTACTTTTCTTTTTGGGAAAGAAAAGTAACTCGCCTGCAGGCGAAACATGCACTAACCAGCATCGCTGAAAATAGATTTTATGGAGTTAATTAACTCGCTCCGCTTCACTGCGTTCAGTGTTTTCCTTTAGGAATGTTGATATTGTCGTGCTCGCTATAAAATACCCAGCGCATGTAAACACGCTTTGCCAAGCTCGATGCGTTTTTCCGCATCGCTGTCCTTCGGCATGTCGATATTCAACGCAAAGCTGTAGTAATGTCCGCCTTTGTTCACCCAGCCGACCCACCAGCCGACTGCGGGTGTGTAGGTATCGGCCCAGCCGGTTTTGCCGTATAAGATCCAATTTTCATTCTGTTCCAGTTGCGTAATTTCACGCACCTGCGCCATCGCGGATTTTGAAAATGGCAATCGATCTTGCGCGAGCTGCGCGAGAAATTGCGTCTGCTCGATGGCGCTGATTTTTAACGGCCCGACCAGCCAGAATTTATCGACGACTTCGCCGATTTCCGCATTGCCATAGCCGAGCTTGGCGACATTGCCACGCATGTGCTCGAGGCCGATACGTCGCGCCAATTCCTGATAGATCGGCACATTCGAAATTTTTATCGCATCGCGCAGACTCATATCGCGCTCCCACGCCTTGATGCGTTGCGGCTTGCCGCCGTAGGGTAATACCTCGTCGACATTTTTTACCGCGCCGACGGTCAGGCCGATCAGGCTATTGGGGATTTTAAATGTGGACGCCGGAATAAATCGCGTAGCGGCGCGTGTGCGATCGTAACCGGTCAGTTGATCGGCGCTCACATCGTAAACGACGAAGGTGCCGCGTACGCCGGCCGTGTCGAATAACTTTCCAAGTTCAGGGTTGTCGCGCCAATCGCTTGCAAGTGCAGTGCCTGCAAATCCATTAAATAAAATTAATAGTAGGCTTATTAACGGTGCGCGCACTTTAATCTCCGACGGCTGAGTGGTTAGATAGGCTCTGGCCATATTAATGCATTGCAGGCGGGAAACTAAGATGTACCAACCTTTCGCAAATAAAGCAGTACTCGTCACCGGCGGCGCCGGTGGTATCGGCCGCACGACTGCGCGGCGCTTTGCCGAGGATGGCGCGCGCGTCTGTATTGCCGATCGCAATTTGGCGGGTGCCGAAGAGA
>DATIED010000637.1:0-3613 GCA_035455965.1 Spongiibacteraceae bacterium | reverse complement strand
ACAAATCCAGCTTTTCAAAGTGCTCTGTATTTGGGCAATTAATGTTATCTTAACTTCAGCAATTATCCCAGTCGGCGGAAGTTATGGGCCACCTCAATAATCGACATATTCTCCTCGGCGTCACCGGCGGCATCGCGGCCTACAAAGCAGCTGATCTCGTGCGCCGACTGCAGGATCTCGGCGCTGAAGTGCGCGTCGTGATGACGCGGGCAGCGCAAGAGTTCATTACGCCACTCACCCTGCAGGCATTATCCGGCAATACCGTGCATACCGATTTACTCGATCCCGCCGCAGAGGCTGCGATGGGACATATCGAGCTGGCGCGCTGGGCCGATTTGGTGTTGATCGCACCAGCCAGCGCAGACTTTATCGCGCGCCTCGCGCACGGCCGCGCCGACGATCTGTTAACGACCTTGTGTTTAGCTACACCCGCCCCGCTGGCGTTGGCGCCAGCGATGAATCAAGGCATGTGGCGCGATGCCGCCACCCAGGCCAATATTGCGTTGCTACGCGCGCGCGATGCGGTTTTTCTCGGTCCGGCGGAGGGCTCGCAAGCCTGCGGCGATGTCGGCCCCGGCCGCATGCTGGAGGCGCAGCAACTGGCCGCACTGGCGGCCGATTTATTTCCCTCGCGACTGCTGGATGGCAAGCGCGTATTGATCACCGCCGGACCAACCCGCGAAGCGATCGATCCGGTGCGCTATATCAGCAATCACAGCTCCGGCAAGATGGGTTTTGCGTTAGCGCAGGCCGCAGCCGATGCGGGCGCGCAGGTCACGCTGATCGCCGGGCCGGTGGCGCTGAGCACCCCCGAGCGCGTAGCGCGCATCGATGTCGAGAGCGCACAGCAGATGTTCGATGCCGCCATGGCACAGGTGGCGAACTGCGATGTGTTTATCGCCGCCGCCGCGGTCGCCGATTATCGGCCCGTACAAATCGCCACCGACAAAATCAAAAAACAAGCGGAAGAAATGCTGCTGACCCTGGTGCGCAATCCCGATATCGTCGCGGCCGTGGCCCAGACCAGACCAAAGCCTTTTACCGTCGGCTTCGCCGCAGAGACGCAGCGCGTCAACGAATACGCGCGCGATAAATTGGAGCGCAAAAATCTGGATATGATTGTCGCCAACGATGTCGCACAGCCCGGTATCGGCTTTAATAGCGACAACAACGCGGCGACTGTATTGTGGCGCGATGGCGAAATGACGATCGGCGAGCGCTCCAAGACGCTGCTCGCCCGCGAGCTTATAATACTGATTGCGCGCAACTTACACCTGCAATTGGCCTAGCCGGCCGGCACGCCGGGAAAGTCGGCGCACAGGCGCACAAATTAAACATTACGCGCAGCAATTAAATATAAAGAGGATCATAGGGAACAATGGCGAAATCATCGACAAAAACCCCGCCCGCAGCAGCTAACGCGCGCTCCGCCCAGAATGCTTTGATGCGTATTATCGTGCGCGGCGCTGCAGTGGGATTGATTGCCGTAATCATCTCCTTCGCGTACCTGATCGTTTATGATTTGCCGACGCAAAATCGCGTGCAGCAGCAGCGGTTGAGCAACGAACTGGCGGCGCAACAAGCGCAGGCGATCAACGAGCTCACCCAACAATTGCAAGCGCGCCTGGCCGCTGCCGCCCGCAGTGCCGCTCTGCTCGAACGTCTTAATACGCAGGATGCGGATCTCGGCGCCCTGCAAACCGAACTGCAACATAGTTTCCCCGAAGCGTTAAGCCTGCGCTTAATCCCGCTCGGCTCACTGGGCATAGCCGGTGTCGACAATACGCAGGCAGGCCTGCGCAACAATATCGAGGTGGATATGTTGCGGCGCGTATCGGAGGGCGCCGCCAGCCAGCCGGAGGCCTATCAGGTCGATAAACAGTGGCTGGTTTCTTTCGTGCAGCCGGTCGCAGCCGCCAACAGCAAATTTGCTGCCGGCGCTATTTTGGTCACCATCCCCGCTACCTACATCGAGAAATTATTAGCGCGCGGCGTGGGCCAGCGCGGCAATGCGGCGCTGATACAGAAAGTCGGCAGTCAGACGCTGGCCGTTGCCAGCGCGGGTAGCGGCGATGTGCAGGAGTATCAGCAGGCAGCGATGCTCGCCGTGCCGCAATGGCAATTGCAAATAACACCCGCTGCAGCCTGGCTGGAATCGGCGCGCCAATCCTCGCTGACATTGCTGCTGTTGCTGAGCTTTAGTGCCGTGGCGATTTTATTGGGGCTATTGCTGTGCGCGAAAGATTTTAGGCGCGCGCTCGAGCGCAATTTACTCGCCCTGGTCGGCAACGAAGCCGTCGACCTGCCTGGCTTCGCCGAGCTACGCCAACAATTGCAGCGCAAATTAACCGCCGCACCAAAGCCCAAAGTCGAGGCGACGCCCGAGCCGGAGGTTGCTGCGGCGCCGCCGATCGAGACGCCAGAGACACCGCTGCACGTCGTCGAAGAGCTGGATCAACTCCCGACCCAAATGCCGGATACAATTTTTCGCGCCTACGACATTCGCGGTATCGCCGCGCATCAGTTGACCGATGACATCGTCCATCAAATCGGCCTGGCGATCGGCAGCGAAGCCGTCGAGCGCGGCCAGCAGGAAATCATCGTGGCACGCGACGGTCGCGCCAGCAGCGAAGCAATTGCCGACGCGTTGATACGCGGCCTGCGCGATAGCGGCCGCAACGTCATCGATATTGGTTTGGTGCCGACGCCGATATTGTATTTTGCAACGCATCAACTCGGTACACAGAGCGGCGTCATGATCACCGGCAGCCACAATGGGGCCGAATACAATGGACTGAAAATCGTCATCGGCGGCAAGACTTTATCCGGACAGGCGATCGCCGCACTTAAATCCCGCATCCAGGAGCGCCGCTATAGTCGCGGCAAAGGCAATTATCGCACCGAGCAAATCGACGATCGCTACATCGATTACATCCTCAACGACGTCGCTATTGCCCAACCATTGAAAATCGTTATCGATGCCGGCAACGGCGTGACCGGCATTATCGCTCCGCGCCTGTTTCAGGAACTGGGCTGCGAAGTAATTCCGCTGTATTGCGATATCGATCCTAACTTTCCCAATCATCAACCCGACCCCAGCATTGCAGCCAATCTTGCCGGCCTGGTAAAAGTCGTACTCGAAAAAGGGGCCGATGTCGGCATCGCGTTCGACGGCGACGGCGATCGCGTCGGTGTGGTGACCAGCAGTGGCGCTATCGTCTCTGCCGATCGCCTGCTGATGCTGCTGGCGCAGGATGTGGTCTCGCGCAATCCCGGCGCCGACGTCTTATTCGATGTCAAATGCAGCCGCAGCCTGAACAATGTGATCAGCAGCTACGGTGGGCGGCCGATCATGTGGAAGAGCGGCCATTCATTCATGAAGGAAAAAATGGCGGAGACCGGCGCGTTGCTGGGTGGTGAATTCAGCGGTCATATCTTCTTTAACGAGCGCTGGTTCGGTTTCGACGACGGCATGTATGCAGGCGCGCGCCTGATCGAAATCCTTAGTACCACCGACCCCAATCTCGACGAACAACTGGCTGCTCTTCCGAACAGCATCAGCACGCCGGAAATTAAAATCGAAGTGGATGAGCGCGAAAAATTTGAGATCATC
>DATIED010000636.1:0-2344 GCA_035455965.1 Spongiibacteraceae bacterium | reverse complement strand
TTTTTCCAGGTTTCGCCTGAAGGCGAGTCACTTGTACTCGGCGTAAACGCCTCGCCCTGCGGGTAGCCCTTACGGGCGCTCAGATTCATAAATGAATTTGTCTTTTCCAAAAAGAAAAGTAACCAAAAGGCCGCTCTTGCGCATCCTGCGCTCGCGGCATTCGTGTATCCATGCACATCAAAGGCGACCCTCGCCGGGAACTCCCAACAGCACCAGGTCGCCAACTAATTAGTTGGCGACTTCCTGATAATTCGAAAGTAGCACTTTCGAATTATCAGCTGCCGCGTTGGGGCCTTCTAGCAGCTCCGCTGCTGAAGGGAACGGCAAATTAAAACGCGTAGGGTGGGTCATTCGACCCACCATTTGAGATCAAGGGTCTAACATCGGTAACACCATCTAGGTACTCAAATTGGTTTTCTTATCTTGAAAGCAGTCGCAACGCGACTGTGCCGTTGCCTCTGTTGTGGCGGTCGATTTTGCAGAAAGTGCTACTTTCCGCAAAATCGAGTAGTCATCGCATCGCGATGACCCGCTGCACGGAGGCGCTCCCGGCGAGGGTCGCATTTTTTGGTTACTTTTTTGGCGAGGCAAAAAAGTGACTCGCCTACAGGCGAAACCTGTACTTTCCGCCGTAGGCGCAAAAATCGCTTTTAAAAAAATATTGATTTCTCGCAGCTTAAAAACGAGATTTGTTACGCCCGTTCCAATACTCCTGCGCAAGAGTCATCGCCGCTTCCGGACTATCAGCCCGCTCCAGCAATCGCAATACAACCGCCAATGTGCCAACGATTGCCAACTCGCCATATTCATCGCTGGTAATGCCACGCCAAATGCCGCGCAATAATTCGATATCGAGCTGTTCGGGTTGATCCTGCCGACCCTCGGCCAGTTTCGGCCAGGTCTCCTCACTCATAACACCGTTATGCACGCTATAAACTTTGCTCAGTGCTTCCGGGCGGCGCTCGATTTCGCCGCCTTCGCCCTTGAATACGCTCGAATGCGGCTGTTCTAAATCGATCGACGCCTGCTGATGATTCAGCGCATAGGCGGGATGAAATACGCTCTGGATACTGTACGGTGCTGTGAGCGGATTCAGCAGCCGCACCAGCGTATGCACCGGCGAGCGCAAACCAAATTCATTGCGCAGGTCGATCATGGCCTGCAGCGGTGGACAAATATGACGCAGCGGCATGAAGGCGAATTGCCGCGAGGCGAGAGCTCGCTCGGTATCCATCCAGGTTTCGCAGCTGGCGATGCCGAGTGCATTGAGCACGGATTCGGTATAGAGCCGGCCCTTGGTGTGTCCGCCCGCGCCATGCATGAAGACGCGCACGTCGCGATCCGCCAGCGTCAGGGCGCTCAGTAGAAACCATGGCAGGTGTTTGCGCTTGCCGGCATAACTGGACCAGTCCAGATCGGCAGTGAGCGAGATCGGTGCGCTTATCTGCATGCGCGCGGCTTCGACGAAGCCGGTCAATTCATCCGCGCTTTCTTCCTTGACGCGCAGCAGCATTAAGAACGCACCGAGTTGTACGTCTTTAACTTGCCCGCGCAGGATCATCTCCATCGCTGTGCGAGCCTCTTCGCGCGTCAGCGAGCGCGAGCCGGTTTTACCCTTGCCGAGAATGCGCACGTACGGTGCGAAGCGGTGTTCGTTGGGTTTGGCAATTAAGTCGCTCATACCACCTCTAGGAAGCTTAAAAGCGTGCGACGTAACAAGCGACGCTATAGACAATTTTCCGGGCGCGGCAGGCCGGCGATTTTGCTGGCCAGTTTAGCTGGGCTGCCGGGAAATAATTGCAGCAGATAAATACTGTTACCTTTTTCTTTACCGAGCTGTTGGCCGATGTATTTCACCAGCGGGCGCATCGTCGGCGACTGTTCATACTGCCGGTAAAATTCGCGCAAGGCTTCGACGATCTCCCAGTGCGCCGCGCTCAATTCGATATGTTCGGCATGTGCGAAAGTTTCGGCGATCGCGCGATTCCAGCTATTGAAGTCGGCCAGGAAGCCATCGGCGTCGGTGGCGATGTGAGCGTTGGCCGGTTGGTCGGTCGACATGGATCAATACCAGCTATGCGTGCTGGGATGTTCGCAACACAGTTGTACAAATCCCGTGTAATCGACACGCGCGAAAGCAGCGGCAATCTTCGCGCTCAAACCGCGCGCTGCCACATCGGCATCGAGCACGTAAACGCGCGCGGTTTTTTCCAATATTCGCGCTAACCATTCGCCGTCGCTCAGTGCGGCATACACGCCATCCTCGATCAGTAAAATACTCGCCTGCGAATCGCATACGCTCAGGCAGTTGGCGAGGCTGCTATGGCTAAACGGCGATCGATTG
>DATIED010000635.1:0-5892 GCA_035455965.1 Spongiibacteraceae bacterium | reverse complement strand
AACAAATACACGTTGCCCTTCGATAAACTTTTCAGATAACGCAGCCGCGCACTGCGCGTATCGCTGCCGACCGGAACAGACTCGTCGTCGGCCAGCAATAGCGGGCCGCGATCGGTTGCGCCATTGTTCGGTCCACCGGCTTGAATACCGCTGCCGGCGACTGCGGTCGGATATATCAGTTTCGCCGAACCGTCGCTGCTGAATACCACCGTGGGCGGTGCCACGCTCAGCGCGGTTTTAGCGCCCTTACCGGCATCGACATCGCCGAGCGTCGACAGCAGAGTGATGTCGCCGTTGCCGAGCGAGAAAACCCGCGATTGATTGATATTGAAACTGCCGCTGGCGATACCGTTAATTTCACCGTAGCCGTTGGCGATAATGCCGAGATCCTTCGCATCTTTATTGAAACCGGCGATTTTATTCGGCAGGCCGACGTTGACCTCGCCGCCCGGCGCCATCACGTTGATGTCGCCATCGCCGAAGGTGCGCACCACACTCAACGCCAGATTGATATCGCCCTGCCAGGACTTGCCGGGAAACATCTCGTTTATCGCCGCATACGCGCGACCGTAGCCTTCGCTCGGTGCCAATACCTGTTGGGCAGCCTTAGCGTTCGCTTGCTGAACGCCGCCGGCACGCACTTCGGAGCTGTATACACTCAACAATAATTCGCGGCGCACGGTAGTCGAAGCCGCATCCAATGCGCTGCGCGCTATTTGCTGCTGCTGTGCAGCCGGTAATAACGCCATGGCGGCAGCAGCCTGCGCGTTGCCGGCATAGCTCTGACCGGTAGCGGACTGCACCGCGGCGGTTAAATCGCCGCCAAAGCTCTCCAGACTAACGAAGCTGATCAGCGGCGCGGCATAGTTTTGCGCACCGCTGAAGGTTTGATAGGCCGATAAACTGATCGCCTGTTGCGTCAATAACGGCAGAGTGCGGAAATCCGTCAACGCGACATTGTTATCGGCATATTTTTTACCGGTAAACACGCTGACCAGATTCGCAACCGTGATGCTGGTTTTATCCGGGCTGAACACGCTCAAACCGGCATTCGTGAACCAATTGATATAGGTGCCGGTCAAGCCGCTGCCACCACTCAGATAGCGATCGGCAAACTGGCTGTACAACACCGGATCGGAGAGCGCGCTCGGACCATTGATGCCGGCCAGCACATTGACGCCGGCGCCTTGGTTGGGCAGCGCCGGGTTATTGGTATTGCCCGCCGCATCGATACCCGCCGAAGCGCCGAGATCGACATCGCGACCGGCGATCACATCGAGGCGACCGGGGCCGTCGACACGAATAAAATGATCGGTGGCCTGCGCGAAAGTGCCATGCTCGGTATCGACCTGCAACGGAAACAGAATGTCGCGGCCGGCAATAAATTCGCTGATCTGGCTGGCGTTGCTATGCTCGACCGCAAAGGTGGTATTGCTGATATCGCGACCGGCATATGCACGCACCGGCTTAGCCAATTCGAAAATCAAATTGCCGGCGGCGCCGATGTCGCCGTTCAGCGCGGCGATTATAACCGGCGTGATGTCGTTTACATGTAGCGGTATCGCGGCATGCAAGTTCGGGTTGCTCGCGCGATTGATTGCCCCCAGTAAACGGATCACCGCGTTATCGGTAGCGCTATCGGCAATTTTTTTGGCGGGTTTATACAGCGATGGCAGCCCATTCGGATCGGCGTCGGACAAATTGACCTTTACGGTATCGGCCTTGGCGATATCGGCAGTGCCGATGCTATCGCCTGCCAGCAGTACCAACTGCCCCTGCGGAGACGGAAACAAGGTCATATCGTGCTCGATGCGCACATTGCGATTGAGCGCAGTCGCCGACAATTGACCGGGATAGATCGCAAAGATTGCCTGATCGGGAACGCTGGAGTTCAAGCCGAAGCCGTTACCCCAGAGAGTAGAAAATGTATTAACGACTGCTTGCGTGTTGTTTTCGAGGATGACATCGCCCTGCAAGCTGCTGGTCGTTACCTTCGCATTATCGGAGTAAGTGAAGAAATAATTCTCTAAGGCAGACACCTGTGCTGGCGCAACGGCCGTTCTCGACGAAGGCATTACCGTGCTATTCAACACGGCACCGATCTCCACATCGCCGCGCGCCTTAATATCGACCTGGGTATCGGCCAGCACCAATAGTGCGCCAAGATCGCCGGCATTCGCACCGATGCGGCCATTTGCCTGCAGATCGGCGCGACCGCGATCGACCCAAATGCGCGGCGACAAAATATCTCCGCCGGCGATCACATCGAGATTGCCGCCACCGATGATCGATACCTGATTAACATCATTGCCGATCTGTTTAGCGGTGACGGGCAATGCCGCATTTAAATTGCTGACGCTGCCGCCGGCGCGCACTTGCATATTGCCGCCGCCCAGTACGGCTATGCCTTGCGTCAATTTATCCTGCACGACACCCCAGGTGGTGATATCGAAATTTTTCACAGGTAAATTCTGGGCCACCGTTTTGTTGCCGAGCGGCAACGCATTGTTAGCGATGCGTTGCATCCAATCGGAGAAGAAACTGGTGGTTTGCGCAAACTTCACATCGCCGCCGGTGCCAATCGATAAATCGCCACCATCTTGCGGATACATGGGGTAGCGCTGCGCGCCCGACGTTAAATAATACGGATCGATGGAACCGGTATCGGGTAATAGCTCGTTGTCGGGTCTATTCGCCACTGCTTTGCGTGGATTTTTGTAGGACGCATAATCGGTACGACCGAGGATTGCAATGACACTATTCGCATCATCCACACTGAGTAAACCGCCGGCGTATAAATCGATCCAGCCGGCGCCGGTGATAATGTCCTTACCGTCGCTGACCACCAGGTTACCCGTATTGTTCTGCGTTGCAGTGGGATCGGCGGCATTTAAATCCGCGCCGGCAACGATACGATAATTCCACGCATAATCTTGCATGAGCAGCGTGCTGGCGGTCGTTTTTAAAATCGCGTTATTCGATGTATTGGCTACCGTGCCATCGCGTAGATCGCTGGCTATCGTTAAATTGTTAGCGGCGCGCAAACTCAATACACCAGCCTCGCCTTCGAATACATTGGCGACTGTACCGAAGCGGGCGGTATTGAGATTCGGCATCGCATCCAGCATCAGATCGCCGGTGCTGAAAATATCGATGCCCGGCAATAAATGGAGTTCGCTCGCGCCAGCGAAACCGCCCAACCGCGCTTTTATCGCGGCTTGATTCGTCATAAAGTCGGTTGCATCGCTCAGTGCCGCACTCCACTGCGAGCTGACTGAACCGTCGCTGCTGGCGTCGTAGCTTTTAAACGCTTCCAGTTCGATACGCTCGGCGCCTTTGACGGTTAAACCATTATTGGCGACCGCCACATCGTCGTTGCTCGCAATGCGCGGCGCGCGCAATAGTAATTGACCGTTGCGGCCAGTATCCTGACCGATCGCTCCGGCGCGGCCGGCAATATCGATTGCCGAATTCGCACCGAATACCAACTCGCCATCGCGGGCGCCCAACGCCACCTTGCCGCCGCGGCCCCCATTCGCCGTGGCGCTCGCGAGAATATTCGCGTTGTCGCTCAACGTCAGGTTATTGCCACCCCACAGTGCGACATGACCACCATCGCCACCGCGCGCATTGATGGTCGCAGCGAGTGCGACATTGCCCGCATCGGCGCTGACGGTGAGATCGGCGGCGCGTATATTGTTATCGATAGTCAGATCGCCGCTGCGGCTGCGAATATTGATACGTTGATCGACGCCACTGTTCGCTATTCGCTGCAGCCAGCCACTGAAATCGCCAGCGGCAAAACTGCCGACATCGAGTTGCAGATTGCCGCCTTTGGCATCGCTGGCCGCCAATGCTTGAATGCTGGCCCGCCACAACGCTTTACCGCTCGCGACGATATCGAGCAAACCGGAATTGCCGCCGAGCGTGACTTTATTTTTGGTGTTCGCATCGGCCTTGCGCAAGGTGATCGAATCGAAATCGCCACTGCCACCCAAGACTACTTTGGCACTGGCATCAGCCACCACATCGCCCGAGCCGGCGTGTAGATGAACCTCGCCGCCATCGCTCTGCACCACCGAGCCCTGCGGGAATGCAATAGTGCGACCACTGACATCGGTAACCGAGCCGGCCAGCAAACTGACATTATCGTCGACTGCGGCGCCGGTTGCGGTCAGCGTTAATATGCCGCTTGGCAGATCGATATGCGTGCCCTGCGTTACTTTACTACCGGTAATGTCCAGTTTGGCGCCGAGCCGCGCAGTCGTGCTCGTCGTAGCGCTGTCGGCCGGCGCATTCGCCGCCAGCAAATTAATCGCGCCGTCACCGGTGGCGGTTATTGCCGTCGTTGCACCGTTACTACCCTGGATGCGATCGGCAATCACATCGATATCGCCGGCACCTTGCAACGCAAAATTGCCCTGACCATTCAGCTGGCTGGTCAGGCCGCGAGCACCGATTTCCGTGCGCGAAAAACCGAATAAATCCATATGCTGCGGTGCGGTATCGTTCTGCAGTTTGCCGAGTGGGTCGCGATTATTGCCGAGTTCGATATTCTTTGCGGCCAGCACCAAAGTGCCGCTCGATTGCCCGCTGTCGATATCGGTCGCACCAATGGTGTTGTCGAGCTGCAGCGTATTTGCGGCGCTAATTTTCGCCGCTCCACTCTGCATATTGCGCAATGCGCCGGTATTGAGTTCAACGCGCTGATTGTTTAGCAGCACATCGCCGTAAAAATCGATGCCGCTGCGACTGCTCAAACGCAAAGCCTGTGCGTTGAAGCTGTTTAATTTCGCGTTGCTGAATTTTATGCCGTCGGTAGCGGCATTGCTGCTATCGCCGAGACTGATACGGTTCGCCGTTAAATTGAGCGAGGTCACCACGCCGTCGGTGCGCGATTTCAAACCGATGGTACCGTCCAGCACCATATCGCGCGTGGCATCGAGCAATACCGCTTGATCGGCATTCACGCTCGCGCCGGCCGCGATAGTCAACACGCCGGCCAATGCCGGGTGGGTGGTATTGGTTCTCGCGACATCCGCTTGCGCAGCCGATGAAGCGCGCAGAAACGCACCATCGCCATCGATATGAAACAATTGCGTATTGGCGGTGGAGTTACCGGTCGCAGCGACGATCGAACCCTGCTGCAGGGTAATATTGTCATGCGCGACCAGCATGATATCCGGCACTTCCAATTTCGCACCGGATTGTACTGCGACGTTGTTGGCGCCAACCGCGATAGCGGCCTCGCGGCCATTGCCGCTGCGTCGGCCGCCCAGCAAGATACTATCGACGCCGAGGCCATTCAGCCCCGCGACACTCAATTGCACCGCGCCGCTATTGGCATCGTGGGTATTAACCACTTCTATTTCATTGGCAATAATATCGAGCTGCGCCTTGCGGCCATTTTGCGCGGCGGCGCCGATGATGTTGCCCAATAAATCTAAGGTATCGCTAACCGAAATCACTACGCGACCGGCATCGGCGGCGTGCGCGCTGGTATCTTCAGCCGCAAAAAATTCGTCGCCGGTGGTCTCGTTGTATTGGCTGCGCGTGCGCGCGACCGAACCCGGCTCGACCGCGAAGCCCAACCACTGACTATCGTAACTACTGCTAAATGCGCGGCCATAGCGACCGCTGACCCATGCGGTGCCGTCCAACTGCCTGGCGCTTTGCCCCGCTTGCCAATCGGTTGCTTTCGGCGTCACCAGGTACGCGCCCTGCAGCAAGGCATAATGCGCCGGTAAAATCGCGTAATTACCCGCCGGCAGGCCGGCTGCGCCATCGAGATAAAGGATGTCGCCGATTTTTGGCCCTTTACCATTGACCTGGAAGCCCGCCATTTCAACGAAATCGAATGGCGCCACGCTGCTGTTCAACCAGGGCACTACG
>DATIED010000634.1:0-3926 GCA_035455965.1 Spongiibacteraceae bacterium | reverse complement strand
AGCCGCCAGGGCAGTATTTCAGCATGGCATCGCGAGCGGGTACTGCTAACCCCCATAGCGGTTGGCAAGCCACAAAGCCATCGTGGCCGATACTCTTCGCATACTGTTGTGCTTCCTGAATGCGCGCGACGCTCCAGTTCGAGCAACCAAAATAGCGAATGCGCCCCGCTTGTTGATGACCGATCAGTGCGTCGATGATAATTTCTACCGGCCGCGAGGCATCGTCGCGATGCAGCCAATATAAATCGATGCAGTCGATTTGCAGCGCCGCCAGGCTGCCGAGCAAATCTTGTTCGAGCAGCGCAGGCGTGACACGCAATGCGTAATCGCCGGCGCGATAATCGAACTCGCAGCCCTTGGTGGCGATGACATAATCGGCGCGCCGTTGTTGGCGCAGCCACTGCCCCAGTACATGCTCGCTCGCGGCGCGCGAGGCCGAGGGAATCCAGTCGCCATAGGAGTGTGCGGTATCGATAAAATTGCCGCCGAGCGCAGTGAATACCTCGAGAATTTCCGCCGCTTGTGCGGTTGCAGTCATAGTGCCGAATTGGTTGGTGCCCAAACACAATTGGCTGACATCGAGCGTGGTTTTAGCCAGGCGAATTTTTTTCATCGTGGTTTCCTCGTGTCATCGATTCGCATTTTACGGCCGCGCCGTGCAATGCCGTCGCTGCAAAATAAAATATGACAACCGCTGTCGACAGGTGTGCTGGCAGGTCAGTTTAGGCTGCGCTCACCATAGCATGCGCAATCCCATCGGGAAGGGTGCCAAACTGCTCAAAAAGAGGGTGCAAATGCTCAGCGGCGGTATCGAGCCGCGCTACTCCGCCGCCGCGAGCGCTGCTGGAGGAATAGGTTTACTGGAGGGTTTGGTCATCCATAGCACCGGGATGGCACTCAAAAATATCCAGCCGAAAAGCCAAAATAAATCGACGGTGGACATCATATACGCCTGACGTGTAATCAATTGCTCGACGCTGGCATATGCGCTGCTCATGTTGCTATGCAGCGCACCGAAGGTATCTTTGAATACCGGATTATACGTGCTGATATGCTCGGTCAATGTCGCATGATGCACCGCGGCGCGGCGATCCCACATTGTGGTGGTGAGCGAAGTGCCGAAACTGCTGCATAAAACGCGAATAAAACTGGAGAGGCCCGAGGCACTGGCAATTTGATCCGGCCGCATGCCGGATAGCACCAGGCCGGTTAGCGGCACGAACAAACAGGCCGTACCGATGCCCTGCAGCCATTGCGGACCGAGAATGTAGGCAAAATCTACGTCGGTATTAAAGTTCGCGCGCCAGAAGCTGCAGACGGCGAATAACAAAAAGCTTAGCGATGCGACTTTACGCACATCCATGCGATGTAAATTGCGACCGATAACCGGCATTAAAATAATAGCCAGCACGCCGGTCGGCGCCATTACCAGACCGGCCCAGGTCGCGGTGTAGCCCATGTGCGTTTGCAGCCACAGGGGCAAAATAATGATGATGCCGAAGTAGGCCATGAAGGCGATGCCGCCAACCACGGTGCCGATAGTGAAGTTGCGATCGGCAAACAAATGCAAATCGATAATCGGATGGTCGGACGTCAATTCCCAAATCACCAATGCCACCAGCGCGACCACGGCAACTGCGGTGAGGCCGATAATTTCCGGCGAATTAAACCAGTCCAACTCGCGTCCTTGATCGAGCATCACTTGCAGGCAGCCGACCCCGAGCACCAGCAACGCCAGGCCAATGCCATCGATCCGTTGCTTGACGGTTTTGGTTTCGCGCGAGCGCAGGCGGCTCCAACTGATGTAGGCACACAGTAAGCCGATCGGCAGATTGATAAAAAATATCCACGGCCAGCTGAGATTATCGGTGATCCAGCCGCCGAAGATGGGGCCGCAAATCGGCGCGAGCAGCGTAGTCATCGACCAAAGTGCCAGCGCCAATCCTTTTTTCTCGGGTGGATAAATCGCCAGCAATAAAGTTTGCGACATCGGCGTCATCGGCCCGGCCACTAAACCTTGCAGTATGCGGAACCCAATTAACATGCCGATATTGTTGGAGAGTGCACAACCGAGCGACGCCAGCGTAAATAACACGACGGCGATAACAAATAATCTGACTTCGCCGACGCGCCGCGCCAGCCAGCCGGTCAGCGGGATCGAGATTGCATTGCTGACCGAAAATGATGTGATAACCCAGGTGCCCTGCGTCGCGGAGACACCGAGATCGCCGGATATGGTTGGAATTGCGACATTGGCAATCGAGCTGTCCAGCGCCTGCATAAAAGTGGCCGCTGCCAGCGCCACCGTTATCAATGTGCGTTCTGCTCCACCCAGCGGTTTGCTTTGCATGCTTGCTCCGCGCTATTTGTGGCGAGTATGACGCGCTGTTTTTTGCAGTGTTTGTTTAGGCAATGACTGCTGCGTTTGGCTTGCAGAGCTGCCGAGGTTAGCGGCAATGGTGCTCGCGATCAGCGCATCGGCGGCGTGTAATTCATTGTCGTAAACATCGGTGCTGTAGGCTACTGCGTTGCGCGGCGTGGTTGCGAGCACAGAGCCGTCGCGCTGGTGGGTATCGACAGTTACTGCCATCGATAGTCCGATACGCAATGGATGTTTTTTTAATTCTTCCGGCTGCAGCGCTATTCGCACCGGCACGCGTTGCACAACTTTGATCCAGTTGCCGGTAGCATTCTGTGCAGGTAAGAGCGAAAACGCAGCGCCGGTGCCGAGCCCGAGGCCGACCACGGTGCCGCGATATTCGATATCGTCGCCGTAAATATCCGCGATGAGTTTTACCGTTTGGCCGATACGCAGATGACGCAGTTGCACCTCTTTAAAGTTGGCGTCGATCCACACTTCTTCCATCGGAAATAGCGCCATCAAGGTTTCGCCGGCGTTGATATGCTGGCCGACCTGCACCGCGCGCTTGGCGACATAGCCCGTTACCGGGCTTGGAATTGCCGTGCGATGCATCGCTAAATACGCATCGCGCAAACGCGCTGCGGCCGCTTGTACCTGCGGATGTTTAACGACGTCGGTATTGGCGGTCAGCGCGCGACTGGCGTCCAGTTGCGCTTGCGCCAACAGCAAACCAGCCTCGGAAAACGACGTGGTTTCGTGGGCATGCTGCACATCTTCCTGAGAGATCGCGCCGGGCTCCGCCATACCTTCGCGGCGCTGTAAATCCGCTTGCGCGCGTTGCAGGCCAATTTCGCCCAGCGTGACGCCGGCCGCGTATTGCTGTGTCGAAATAAATAATTTGTGCACTTGCCGAACGGCTTCGCCGAGATCGGCGGTGGCGCGCTGCAGCGCTACGTTGGCATCGTTGGAACCCAGCTTGATCAGGATGTCGCCGCGTTTAACCAGGTCGGTGTCGTCGGCGCCGATACTCACCACCGTGCCAGCAGTTTGTGCAGATACCTGGATTAAATTGCCGGCTACATAAGCATCGTCGGTGTATTCGCGATAGCGGGAAATAAAAAACCAATACAGTCCATAACCGATCGCAACGGCGACGATAATGACTGCAAAAATAGTTAGCGCGCGCCTGCGTTTTTCTTGATTATCGTTAGCTGTTGGAGCCGTGGTTGCTTCAGTCATTTGTTGTCTCACTCTGTACTGCTGCAGTCGCGGCGCCTGTCTGATAACCGCCGCCGAGAGCCTTGATAAGGGCGAGCGTCGCCTGCAGTTGATTGTCGCGCACTGCCGCCACGCTGCGTTGTTGTGCGATCAGCTCGCCATCGGCGGCGAGCACGTCGAGATAATTGCCGAGCCCCTGGCGATAGCGCAATTGCGCAAGATCGCGCGCCTGCTGCAGCGCTTGCAGGCTGGTATCGGCAGCGATGCGCTGGCGCGCGAGCGCTTGCAACGCGCTGCCCGCATCGGCGGTCTCGCGCGCGGCAGCCAGAACGCTTTCATTGTATTG
>DATIED010000633.1:0-4848 GCA_035455965.1 Spongiibacteraceae bacterium | reverse complement strand
CATTTGCAGGCAACTGAGCCAATGATTGATATTGATTTGAGATAAACGCATCCCGCGGATCTTCCCGCTCACCGATCACGGGTAAGCATAGCCCCGGCGGCAATTCCATCGGCACATCTTTCATCGAGTGCACGGCGATGTCGGCAGCGCCTTCGAGCAGAGCCGTTTCCAGCTCTTTAACGAATAAACCCTTGCCGCCTATTTTGGCTAAAGGCGTATCGAGAATTTTGTCGCCGCGCGTGGTAAAGGTCACCAGTTCGACCTGTAGTTGCGGGTGGTGGCGCTGCAACTCGGCGCGCACGAATTCGGCCTGCCAGAGCGCGAGAGGACTTTTACGGGTGGCGATACGAATCAGATCGGAGGTCATGGCAATTTGCCGCGCTAAAAATCGCCATGATACTAGAACCTACCGCAAAACATGCGACTGGAACCTATCGCAAAATTAGCGAGCGCGGCCGAAATGGCTTCGAAAGCGGACAACTGCATGGATGCGGGAGCTGGAGTGGCGCTTCTACAACTGCTCCAAAGCGCGCCGCACTTCGGTCAAGTGGCGACGGCTCACCTGTGGACCGTGTTCGAGATCCGTCAGTTTGATCCGGTATTGGCCGAGCGCGATACGCTCAAGGCCAACGATATGTTCGAGCACCACCAACGCGTTGCGATGCACGCGCAGCAACCGTACACCGAATTCGTCCTCCAGTTCTTTCAATGTATCGTCGATCAATACTTCGCCATGGCGGTGATAAACCGTTACGTACTTTTGATCGGCGATGAAGTAGCGCACATCCGCCAATGCGATCAATTCCATGCCGCGGCGCGATTTGGCACTGATATGACTGCGTGTTGCCGGAGCCTGTGTTGCCGAGGCCTGCGTTGCATGGGCCTGCGTTGTCGGCAGCGGCGCTCGCAACGCATTAAGCTGCATCGCCGACAAGCGTTCGGCGCGCGCCAGTGCCAGTGCCAGCTTGTCCTGATTGACCGGCTTCAAAAGATACGCGACGGCATTGGTCTCGAACGCGTCGATCGCATACTCATCGTAGGCCGTGCAAAAAATGACCGCCGGCGCATCGGGCTGTTGCGCCAATTGCAGCGCCGCGCTGAGGCCGTCGGTGCCTGGCATGCGAATATCCATTAATACCACTTGCGGTCGCAGCGCGGCGCAAGCCTGCAGAGCCTGCTCGCCGTTATCCGCTTCGCCCACCACGCTCGCATCGGGGACGCTGGCCAACTGGCGACGCAGGCGCGCACGCGCCAGCGGCTCGTCATCGACAATCAATACTTTCATCGGCGTATCGCCTTTCGCTCATCGATTATTTGTTGCCTGGTTATTGGCTCCCTGCCTATTGGTTCCTTAGGCGGCGCCCACCGTTCGATCGGCCGCCACTCGATAATATAGACGAGTAATAAATTGGCTATCTCGTGGTGTAGCACCGGCGCGCTGCTCGTGCCGCACCCCCGCATCGTCGCCATACAATGCCTGCAGCCGATGCGCGATATTATCCAGCGCCATGCGATTGCCTTTGTGATGGCCAGCGCCGCCGGGCAACGGATTGCTGACCGCTATCCGCACCCAACCTTCTTTATATTCGGCATCGATGTAAACGGTACCGCCCTCCGGCAACTCTTGAATGCCGTGGTAGATCGCATTTTCCACCAGCGGTTGCAGGCTTAAATTTGGAATCGGCAGCGTCGCCGGCAATGCCTCCACCCGCCATTCGATCTGTAGCCGCGCGCCCAGCCGCAGTTGCTCGATGCGCAAATAACGCCGGCATAAATCCAACTCTTCCGCGACCGTTACTTCCACCGACGTCTGCGATATCGTGGCGCGGAACAAGCTTGCCAAATCTTCAACCGCGGCCTCCGCCGCCAGCGGATCGCTGCCGATCAGGCTGGCGATACTATTCATGCTGTTAAATAAAAAATGCGGGCGGATGCGCGCCTGCAATGCGTCGAGGCGCGCTTCTAATTCTGCGCGCTGACGCTGCCGCAATTGCTGCGTCAAATATAAATAACGCAGCGCGATACCGGCCAGAACCGCGCAGATCAACATATTATCGAGCAGCGACCAATAATCGAGTCGCCAATTACCGCCGCCCAACAGCGCACCCATCAGCCATTGCGCGGCGATACTGAGCGCGGCGGTGATGCCGAGCACCGCCGCATAACCCACCGCCGCGACGCGCTCGGGCGGCCAGCGCGCCAACACCACGCGCAGGCGGCATAGCATCCCCGCACTCAACAATACGGTCCACTGCACGAACAGCGAAATAGTGGCGAATTGCTGCCAGCTAAAATGGCGCAGACCCGCACCGCCAACAGCGAGCACCAGTGCCAGCAGCTCCGCCACCAGCACCAGAAAAAAAACGGCTTGCACGCTGCACAGATCGGGAATGAAAAACCCGCCGCGCGTTGTTGTGCCCTGCTGCTCCCGTGGCGCCGGCATTCGCTTCGCTTTGCTCCTCTTGCTGGGGTGGCGTATCAATCAGATGGCGGTCGCTCGCCTCGTGCAAGCGTAGACCAAGCGCAGCGCGGGCGCCCGTCGCGGCAGCGTGGGTGTGAAACAGCGCATGCCGCAATCGCAGCAGCGCACAGCAGTGGGAGTTTTAACGTGCGGAAACAGGGAGGATGGGCTTAAGTTTTCGGCCGAATAATACGCAGCGGCTCCACTTTGGCGCTGCCGGCTTTTTCCGCCAGGATATCGGCCAGCGGACGCGGCGCCTCGATGGCATTGCCCTGCGCATAATCCAGTTTTAATGTGCGCAGTACTTTCAGCGTCGCCTTCGATTCGACACACTCGGCGACGGTCATTGCCGCCAACTGGTGCGCCACTTTATTGATCGCCTCGACGATCGTGCGATCGATCGAGTTATGCGCCATATTGCGCACGAAACCGCCGTCGATTTTTATGGTGTCGATGCGGAAGTTTTTCAAATAATAAAACGCGCCGAGTCCGCTGCCGAAATTATCGAGCGCCACCTTGCAACCGCGCGCGCGCAGTTTGGCGATCAGCCGCGTAGTGGCGGACAGTGCGCTCATCATCGTGGTCTCGGAAATTTCGAATTGCAGCACGCCGGCATCGAGCGGCGCGCGCTCCAGCAGGTCGTTGACGTACGGCAGAAATAACGGATCGCTGATCGCCGCGGCAGATAAATTGATATTGATCGTCGCGTGCGGCAATCTGGCTATCTTTTCCGCTTGCCGTTCCAACACCTCGCGTACCACCCAACGATCGATATCGGCCATCAAACCAAAGCGCGCCGCCGTCCCCATAAAACAATTGGGCAATATCGCATTGCCGTCGGCATCGAGCATGCGCAGCAGCAATTCATATTGGTTGGTCGGATGCTCGACCGGCCGCAGCGGCACTATCGGCTGCGCGTACAGTACAAAACGATTATTGGCAGTAGCGGTGCGCAGCTCGGCCGCAAGCACGCTCTCGCGCTGCTGATCGCCGCTGCCTTCCACCGCGAATACCGACATGCGATTGCCGCCGGCGCGCTTGGCCGTGTAGCAAGCCATATCCGCGTGCGACATCAATTCCGCCGTGGCTACAGCCCCCGCATCGATCACCACCACGCCGACGCTGGCGCCGATATCGTAGACGCGGCCGCCCCACGGAAACCGCAACGCGACGATATCGGCTATCAGTTTGTCGAGTATTTCGCGCGCCTTTTCCAGTTCGCAATCGAACATCAGCAAACCGAATTCGTCGCCGCCCAGGCGCGCCAAAATATCGCTGGTGCGGATGTGGCGGCGCAACAATACGCCGAGCTCGCGCAGCAAGGTATCGCCGATCGCATGGCCGGCGGTATCGTTGACGATCTTGAAGCGATCGAGATCGATAAAGCACAGCACGTGCTGCGTTTGTTGCGTGCGCGCGTGATTCACCGCGCGCGTCAATTCGATTTCGAACTGCACGCGATTGAATAATCCGGTCAGTGGATCGTGCGTGGCGTTAAAACTGAGCTTGCGCAACAGCTCGCGCGATTTACTGACGTTTTTAAACACCAATACCGCGCCGATGATTTCGCCGTGCAAGGTGCGCACCGGCGCCGCCGAGTTTTGAATATCGTGCCGCTCGCCGTCGCGGCTCAGCAGTGCCAAACCTTCGTCGAGCGTAAACACGCGCCGGTCGTTTAAACATTCGAAAACCGGATGAGCGATGGCTTCGTTGCTCTCGCCATCGATAACTTTAAACACCTCGTCGACCGCTAAACCGATGGCTTCCGCCAGCGGCCAGCCGGTCAGATTTTCGGCGACCGGGTTCATAAAAGTAATCCGCGCCTGTTCGTCGGTGGTGATGACAGCCTCGCCGATCGAATACAGCGTAACGTGCAGGCGCTCTTTCTCTTCGTGCAGCGCTTCGGTCGCAAAGCGCAGCTCGGAGATATCCCAGTTGGTGCCGACCATGCGCACCGCTTTTCCATCGGTATCGCGTATTACCGTCGCCAACGCACACAAATAATGCAGCTCGCCGTCCGGCCATACAACGCGAAACTCGATATTCAATTGCGCGTCGCCATTAATCGCGACTTTCACCGCTCGATCCGCAGCGTCGCGGTCGAGCGGATGTACTTTGGATAACCATAGCGCGTAGGTAGGAACGACCGAATCCGGCTCCAGGCCGCACAGCTCGAACATCCGTGCGTCCCACATCAGCACATTGTCCTCGATATCCCACTCCCAAATGCCAACGCGAGCGGCATCGGTCGCCAGAGTGAAGCGCTCGGTTAATTTGGCCATCTCCAACTGCGCCTGTTTATGTTCCGAGATATCGGTC
Source organism: Spongiibacteraceae bacterium (assembly GCA_035455965.1). Taxonomy (GTDB): domain Bacteria; phylum Pseudomonadota; class Gammaproteobacteria; order Pseudomonadales; family CAMLJR01; genus CAMLJR01. Next base: position 68 of record DATIED010000633.1, on the reverse strand, counting down.
ACTGTGCCGATAACGCGCAGCGGATTACCGCTTGCGTCGCGCTCCATCACCTGGCCGCGATTGTAGAT
>DATIED010000632.1:0-2497 GCA_035455965.1 Spongiibacteraceae bacterium | reverse complement strand
CTTTGCACCTTATGGAAATGGACGAATCGGTAAATATTTTCGGCGAGCCATTGCTGGCGTGCAGCGAGCAACCTAAAACGGGGTTTTTTCGCGACGGCTGTTGCAATACCAACGAGCAGGATGTCGGCTCACACACGGTTTGCATCGAAGTTACGCGAGAGTTTTTAGAATATTCGCGCTTCAAAGGCAACGATCTGTCGACGCCGCTGCCGGAGTACGGTTTTCCCGGTTTGCGACCGGGCGATCGCTGGTGTCTCTGTGCTGCGCGCTGGCTGGAGGCCTATCGCCAGGATATGGCGCCGCGCGTATTTCTGGCGCGCTCGCACCGCAAGGCCACCGAAATAGTGCCGCTGGAGTTATTGCGGCAATTTGCCGTCGATTTGAATTAACCGCCCATTTAGATTTTAGCGCCATCCTGTAAAGCCCGCTCTGCCGGGCATCCGTTTTCTTTAAGGTCATGCCATGAATAAATTTTGGAGCGAGAGCATTCGCGGTCTTGCGCCGTACGTTCCCGGTGAGCAATCGAACGCTGCCGGTCTGATAAAACTCAATACCAATGAAAACCCCTATCCGCCGTCGCCGCAGGTTTTGTCCGCAATTCAGCAGGCCGCAAGCGCCGATTTACGTTTATATCCCGATCCGGATAGTTTCGAATTAAAGCATGCCATTCGCGACGTTTACGGCGTGCCGGTCGAACACATATTCGTAGGCAACGGTTCGGATGAAGTATTGGCGCATGCTTTTCTCGGGCTATTAAAACATTCGCGGCCGATCCTGTTGCCGGATATTACCTACAGCTTTTATCCGGTGTACTGCGCCCTATACGACATTCAATATACTAAGGTGCCGCTCACTGCCGACATGCAGATTCGGGTCGACGACTATCGGCAACCGAACGGCGGCATTATTTTTGCGAACCCGAATGCGCCGACTGGAAGCGGCATCGCACTCGTCGAGATCCGACGCTTGTTGGACTTTAATACCGACTCAGTCGTTATCGTCGACGAAGCCTATATTGATTTTGGCGGCGAATCGGCGCTGGCGTTAATCGACGAATATCCCAATTTATTGGTGGTTCAAACGTTATCGAAATCGCGCTCGTTAGCCGGATTGCGCGTAGGCTTCGCGCTGGGTCAACCTGGCCTGATCGCCGCGCTCGAACAAGTAAAAGGTTGCTTTAACTCCTATCCGCTCGATCGACTGGCAAACATAGGCGCAGCCGCAGCGCTGCGCGATCGCGAATATTTCGAACTGACGCGTGCTCGTGTCGTTAACAGCCGCGAATGGTTGCGCGCAGAGCTTGAAAAATTAGGCTTTGCAGTGCTGCCATCACAGGCCAATTTTTTATTTGCGCGCCATCCCCAGCGCGATGCCGCACAGCTGCACAAAGCGTTACGCGCTCGCAATATCATGGTCCGATATTTCGCCAAGCCGCGCATCGATCAGTTTTTGCGGATAACGGTGGGCACCGATGATGATTGTCGGGCGTTGATAGCGGCGTTGAGGGAGATAGAATTTTAGTAGTTAGTAGTTAGGTGGCTGTATGCGTGACAGCGCGCTGGCCGATTGCTCTTTTCAGAACACCGGAAGCACTCTGGTTTAACAAGCTGTAATAACAGAGTCCGGCCAATAAGAAAGATGCCAACGTGAAAGCAGCACCAAATTGTTTTTCCAAAGAAGTTCTGAAAAGAGTAATGGTCGGCACGCCTACCCAATGAAGCAAATAGGTTTGCTATTGTTGGTAGAAGAATAATGGTCAGCGGGCACAACGCCATGCAAAAAAAAGCGGGCCTGGAGGCCCGCTGCTGTATTAAATAATTTTTACTGGTTTGCGGCGCGTACTTTGCCCGGCGCGGTGTCGAACTCCGCGTAAAACTGGCGATACCATTTACGGAACTGATGGATCGGGCCGTCGCCGTCGCAAAGTACCGGGCTCTCCAGATATTTCTTGTGCTCCCAGATCGGAATGTCGCCCTCGACTTGACGGCACAACTCCATCTTCGCGTATTCCGCGATCATCTTCTGGCCGGAACTCATATTTTTGGGCTCCGCAAACACAAAGCGCAACTCTTTACGATCGGCACTGATCGGCGTCGAAACGCCCATCATCACCGTCTCCAGTGCGCCGGTGAAGCGCTGATAACCGAGACCAGTACCGTTGCCGACTGCGGTCAGATAAATTATGTCGGTGGCACCGGAGGGATCGAACGAACCGTCCTCCATTAATTTCGGTACCTTGGAGACGTACTTCGTGATGCGCTCAACACCGTTATATTCGACTTCGCCGGCCGGCACCTCGGTAGTGCCATGCACATAGACAAAGTGCGCGGCATCGGCGGCGTTTTCGGCGGTTTCCTGCATTTTCGCATTCATCGTCCATTCGCGGCGCGCACCGATTACCCAATCCGGCGACTCGAACTCCGGCAGAATCGTCACCTCATAAGTGGGTGCGGCGCGGAACGGATGGTACCAGGCCCAAATCATTTGATTGCGCTCT
>DATIED010000631.1:0-3657 GCA_035455965.1 Spongiibacteraceae bacterium | reverse complement strand
AGCACCGTCATGCTACCGGTCTGGATTTTTTCCTCTCGATGATTAACGACGTCGAAACAAAATTTAACGACACCGGTACCGGGCTTGGAAGTTTTACGTAATTCGCCGATCGTGATATGCGCGTAAATCGTCTCGCCGATTTTGACGGCGCCCTGAAAATTCCAATTGACGTTGAGCAATCCCACTACAGCTTCGCCGGACAAGCCCAGCTGCGTCAGCAGACCGATCGCCATCGACATGGTCAGCGGTCCGTGCGCGATGCGCCCGCCGAAGCGCGTCTGCTGCGCGTAGTGTTCGTCGACATGAATCGGCGTGAAGTCGCCGACCAGACCGGCGAAATTAGTGATATCGCCCTCGCCGACGGTGCGGCCCGCGGTTTTGAATTGTTCGTTAAGCGTAAAGTCTTCGAAGTAACGGGCCATGGGGGGCTCCTCTGGAGCAGGTTTTAGTAAGTAGGATTTAGTAGTTAGGGTTTAGTAGTTGGCGCAAATGACAGCAGAGTAAACCGTTGAGCTTTTACCTAACTACTAAAACCCAACTACTAACTACTATTAGTCCGAGGAAGGCAATGCCTTGGCAATTTTCACTTCGAGCGGCGTACCGTTTAATACCAGCGAGCCCTTGCCGCCCTTCGTGCACAATAATTCGAAGGTTTCCGCAGCATCGACATAGCGTTTGCCGATCAATGTACCGCCGCTCAATGCCGGATCGAGCTGCGCACCAGCGGCTGTCTCCGTGCCGCTCAACATCGATGTACCGCCGCAAAACAATTCGACATCGACACCCGCCGGCGCACGAATCACCATCAATTCGGTATCGCACACCGCACTTTTCAATCGCAAACCGGATTTCAAAACTGTCATGTTTACTCCAATATTTTTCCAAACAACCTAGTTGTAGGTCGGACTTCAGTCCGACACTTACGTAACCTGCAAGCCAGCGTCGGACTGAAGTCCGACCTACAAATGAACACAAGTTACCAATCCAATTTGCGCAGACTTGCAGCGTAGTGGAGCGCCCTCACAATAATCGCCGCCTTTAACCAACAGTCCGTAAGTTGCGAGTTATTGTCGGACTGAAGTCCGACCTGCACGCCTTCACGCAAGCAACCACATCACTTTCTTTAACTAACGACTAAGAACCAACAAACTAACAACTATAACTTGCCCAGAATTGCGGCACTGCGGCTCGCCGACACCAACACATGTTCCGCACCCGCCACCTGATTCGCCGCGCTGCCGCGAATCTGTCGCACGCCTTCCAGAATATTATTGACGCCGTGGATATAACCCTCGCCGAGCAGGCCGCCATTGGTATTCACCGGCAGCTTGCCTTTCATGCCGATATTGCCGTCCTTGATAAAATCTTTCGCCTCGCCTGGTTTGCAGAAACCATGTCCCTCCAGCGCCATAAAAACCACCGGGCTGAAATTTTCGTACAGCAGCGCCACATCGATATCGTCGGGACCGAGGCCGGTGCTATTCCACATCTGCTTCGTGATCGCGCCGATCTCGGAAAAATCGGCCAGCTCGCCGCGGTAGTAATCGAACATGATATTGCCGCCCTGCAAATGCGATTGGGTGGCAGCCAATACGCGCACGCCGGGCTGCCGCAAATCTTTTGCGCGCTCGACACTGGTGACGATAAACGCTACGCCGCCGTCGCTCTCCTGACAGCAATCGAGCAATCGCAAAATCGGCTCGACGATCCAGCGCGATTGCTGATGATCCTGCAGCGTGATCGGCTTGTTGTAATACCAGGCTGCGGGATTGGTTGCAGCGTGTTCGCGTGCGACCACCACATAGCGACCGAGATCCTCGTTGGTGACGCCATATTTGTGCATGTAGCGCTGATACCACAGCGCATAAATTTTCGCCGGCGTATCGAGACCGTAGGCGATATGAAAATCCGGAAAGCGCAATTGATAAGTGCCCGGCTGACCGAAGCGCACACCGGAGCGCTCATTAAAGGCGCGATACACCAGCACCGCTTTCGCCGCGCCCGACGCCACCGCCGCCGTCGCCATCTGCAAACAGGCGCTGGCGCCGGCACCGCCGAACGGTGCGCGCGCCGTCCAACGCAATTCGGGAATACCTAAACAACGCTGCACATCCAGCTCGTCGTTCGAATCGAGCTGAAACGTCACCATGCCGTCGATATCGGCCGGCGTTAAACCGGCATCGGCCAGCGCAGCTTTGCTCGCTTCGGCCGCCAATTGCAATTCGCTGCGCCCCGATGCTTTTGAAAATTCAGTTTGACCGATGCCGACGATCGCGGTGCGATCCATATAAGAAGTCATTCGTTAAACTCCAGCGCGCGCAGGGCGAAATTGCGGCAATTTCTGGCCGTTGATTTCCTGAAAAAATACTTCGACCGCTAAACCCTCGTGCACTTGCTCGGCAGGAAAATCTTGCAGATTCGAAACCAGACGCACGCCCTCGCTCAACTCGATCAGGGCCACGATGCGGTGTTCATCGGTATGCTGATTAGGATGTTTCGAAACGATCCACGCGTACACCGTGCCGGTACCCTTCGCCGCGTGCGGCTGCCAATTCAGCGATTGACACTGCGGACACATCGGCCCCGGCGGCTGCCGCAGCGTGTTGCATTCGCTGCACTGCTGAAACAGCAATTGATTGTTGTTGACGCCTTCCCAGAAAAAATCTTCGTCGTGCATGTTTACCTCTACAAAGTATTTGCGAAGATGACCCCTCCGCTTCGCTACGCTCAGCACCTCCCGTATCGCAGGGGAGGCAACTCGGAGCACAAACTTGTCGCCCCTATGCAATAGGGGAGATGTCGCGAAGCGACAGAGGGGTCGGAACCTCGCACGGATTTAACACCGTGCTGCGACAGGACCGCTACGCTCAGCACCTCCCCTACTACGCAGGGGAGGCAAGTCGGAGCACAAACTTGTCGCCCCTGCGCAGTAGGACCCATAGGGCCTAAAGGGAGATGTCGCACATCGTGCGACAGAGGGGTCATCTGTTAAATTACTTTTTCTCGATCTTATCGACCTGCCACGGGCTCTTGAATTCTTTCTGCAACTCGCCCGCGCCCCACGCCGCCACGTAACCATCTTCGCAGGCCTGGCTGATATCGGCATCGGTATAGCCAAGGCTTTGCATGATTTCGCGCGAGTGCTGACCGACCATCAACGGCGGTCCCTGCACCACGCCGGGCGTTTCGGAGAAATTAAACAGCAGGCCGATCTGATCGAGTTTGCCGACCACCGGATGCGGATAACTCGCCACCCAACCCAACTGCTGCAGTTCGCTGTCGTCGTGCATTTTTTGCGAGAATTCGCCGTCGCTGATTTCGCACGGCACGCCGGCGCCATCGAGAACGGCAAACCAATGCGCGGCGCTGTTGCTGGAAAACGCCGCCGTCATCAACTCGGCAAGGACCGCATCGTTTTGCGCACGCGCAGCAAAGCTGTTAAAGCGTGGATCGGCATTCAAACCTTCGATGCCGAGCGCGAGACATAACGCGTCCCAATGTGCCTCGGTGGCGGCAACCAGACACAGCCAACCCTTTTTGGTTTCATAGAGACGCGTCAACGCATTGAAACCGAAGTTCATGCCATCGACTTTCGGCCGCGCGAAACCGGTGCCATCGGGCTGCGCCACCGCGTACGAAGTATTCAACAGATGCGCG
>DATIED010000630.1:0-3209 GCA_035455965.1 Spongiibacteraceae bacterium | reverse complement strand
TACATCGGCGCCCAATCCCTTGAAGTGAAATTGCTCGCCGAGATTGATACCGATATCCGCCCATAGTTTCGCGTTGTCCTCGGGCGTTTGCTGGCCGACGATATGCGCATCCTGCGATACATCGATGGTTTCTGGCGGCAACTCCTTTAAAAATATTTCGGCGCTGGCGATATCGATATAGCCGCTAACGTGTAATTCGTTTGGTGCGGCGGTGAGATCGATATGCGGCGAGAACACGACATTGCTTTGCGGCAACGGCGCGGCGCTGATACCACCGGCTATCACTCCTAAGCGCGCGCGCCAGTTTTGGCCGGTGCCGGTCCAGCTTGCCGCGCCATCTATATCGCCACCGCCTTCTCCTAATGCGAACCAACCGCCGATTTTGGCGCTGTTGTTGTCGAAATCGAGATTCATATGTACGTTGCGAAACGGCGCGCCGAGCGGTGCCCAAGTGGCGGTGCCGTCCTGCAACAAGACCTGCCCGCGCAACTGCGGCGCAGTGGTGTTGCCGCTGACCAAAATGGCGCCGTTGATCTGGCCGCTAATGTTATTAAGGCCATCCACCAGCCATGCTAATCCGGCCAGTTCGATATGCTGCAATTCAATGCGGCCGTCGAGGCCGCGAGTATTGCGTGGATCGTGTACCGTTAAATGTGCGGCGACCGCACCGATACTAGGCGAGTGGGCGCTTGCGTCGAATTGTGCATTGCGCTCATCGAGTTGGAGCATAAGGTTAGTATCATTTATTTCCGCATGTTGCCTTTTCTCGGCGAGCGGCCAGCTCCATTGTGTGTGCGCAACTTTTAACGCTGCATTGAGTTGCAGCGGTGTTGCCGATTTCAAATCGATTTGCAAATTGGCGCGGGCATCGTTGTCGAGTTTCAATGTGTCGGGTAGCCACGGCTTGAGCCATTTAAGAGGCAATTCGCGGCCGTGCGCGGAAAAAGCCTGGGTCTGCTGCTTATCTATGCGCAGCGTGGAATCCAGGCACAGCGCGGCATCGTCGGCCGCCAGGCAGAACGGCGCCAACTCGAAGCGCTGCGTAGCGGTCTGCCAGCTACCGCGCACAGCGCTGTTGTTGCGCCATGCGCCGGTGTAGCGTTGCAGATGAATATCTGCTTGTAGTGCCGCGCAGTTAAGCTGCCAATCCTGATAGGGCTCGGCCGATTTTGTCGTGCAATCCAAATTGAGTCTGTTCTGTTGTTGCCGCACCGTTAATATCGAGCGTTGTTGTTCGCGTCTGCCGGTGGTAGTCAACGTTGCATCGATCGCCGCTTGTTGTTCGATGACAAGTTGCTGCAGTTCGATGGCGACGCGACTGTTATCGATGCCCAGTTGCGGCGCGGCAAAGTTCGCATTGAGATGCGCAATACTTGAGTTTTGATAGCGCAAGCGCTCGCCGCGCAATTGGCCGCGAACATTGGGCGTTGGCCAATTGCCGTCGGTCGTTATCGTGCCGTTCAGCACGCCGCCGAGCGGCGCACCGAGATGTGCAAGATCGTCGGCTTTAATATCGAGTTGTAATTGGTTGACGGTGCCGAATCGGCCCTTCGCTTGTAATCGATTGGGACCGGCGGCCAGTGTTAACTGCGGTAGCTGCCATTGTTTGGCGTCGTCGGTTGTTAACTCCAATTGCCCGCTGATCGCATCCGTGCCCAATCGCCCGGTTAGCGCCGGCAGCTTTAATGCTAGGCTGAGTTTTTCTTCGCGCCAGGCACCGTCTAATAAAATTGGACCGGAGAGACTGCCCTCCATTTGCGGCAGCCAGGGCGTCAGCGGAATTGCGTTGGCAGTGCCTTTACAGGTCCATGCGGTCGAATCGGCGAGCGCGATAGTGCAGGCGCTTTGCAAGTCGGCCTTCTCTAAAGCCAGTTTGCTGTCGACCTGTAATTGCTGGGGTTGCCACTGCAGCTTGGCGATCAGTGTGCTGGCGCCGTAATGCGGCTCGTCGATACCGAGCTTGAGGTCGCCATCGATATGCGTTAAATCGCCGCGTACATCGAGTGTGCCGCTGATAGCTGCGAGCGGTACCTGCGGAATCAGCACTGTGCGAGGCTGGGTTAGAGCGATATGGGCGCTGAGCGGTAAATGGGTATCGAGAGTCGCCAGTGCGATATCCGCGCTGGCGGCAAATGGCTGAGTGGCCGCGGCGTTTAGTTTTAGATGACGCAGATCGCCATTAGTGGTAACTGCGATCGGTGCGGCAATTTGCGGCGTATGCAATTCGCCTTTTAACTGCAGTGGATAGTCTGCTTGAAAACGCAATGTACCAGCTGCGGTAAGTTGTAGTTCTTCCCAGTTCAGCTGGGCGTACTTTAGTCGCAGAGTGGTGCCGGACCAACTCGCATCGGTGCGTAAATTGGACAGAGTAAAGATCGAGCCGTCGTTAACGATGCTAAGCGTCTGTAAGGTTAAATCGGGTGCGTTCAAAATCAACGGCAGTGTAACGCGCGGTAGCTGCACGGGAGAGTCGTTGCTGGGGCCGGTGAGTTCAATGCGCAATTGTTGCGCATTGAACGGCGCCACCTTCAACTGGCCCTGTAATAGTGCCGACCAATGCACACGCATATTTAAATCGCTCAATGCGATATCTATATCGGCATCGCGCCAGCGCAGTTGGTCGGCATGCAAACCGTGCAACCAAGTGCCGCTGACATGTTCGATAGCTAATTCCGGAGCGAATTTATGCGCGAGTTGCAGCGACCAGCGCGTGCCGCTGGCGCTGCCCAGCACGGCCACCACAACACCAAAAGCCAGCAGTAGTAAGCTGGCGATCGCTGCGCCGATAAGTAGTGCCGGATGGCGTATTTTCATAGCGGTGGTCCCATGAAAATATGCAAGCGCCAACCTTTTTCCTCATCGCGATAGGGGAAAGCAATATCGACGCGAATCTGTCCTACCGGCGATAACCACCGCGCGCCGAAGCCAACGCTTTTATGCCAGGGTTCGTTGCCCTGGTTATATGCGCGACCGGCGTCGGTGAATAATGCAGCGCGCCATTGCTCGGCGACTTTTATACTGTATTCGACACTGGCGACGTTTAAATATTTGCCGCCGATCAATTGGTCTTGTGCATCCCTCGGTGCCAGCGATTCAAAATCGTAGCCGCGCACGGTTTGGTCGCCGCCGGTAAAAAACCGTTGCGTCGCCGGGATTTCATCGATGTTGTCGGTGCTGAGCGCGCCGAACTCGACCCGCGCAATCAGCAG
>DATIED010000629.1:0-2923 GCA_035455965.1 Spongiibacteraceae bacterium | reverse complement strand
CCACAACACCGCGTTCGCTACTTCAAACGGTTGGATCAAACGCCCCTGCGGATTGCTCGACGTAAATTCCTGCAAAGCCTGTTCGACAGTGCGGCCGGTTTTTGCGGCGATGGCTTGCACCGCATTGGCGACAATATCGGTATCGGTATAACCGGGACAAATCGCATTCACGGTTACACCGCTGCGCGCCGCTTCCAGCGCCACCGCTTTGGTCAAACCCACCACCGCGTGTTTGGCCGCGCAATAGGCGCTGACATACGCATAACCTTTCAACGCCGCCGTGCTCGCGATATTAATAATGCGACCCCAGCCGCGCGCCTTCATTTCCGGATAAGCCAACTGCATGCTGGTGAAAACGGCGTTTAAATTGATATTCAACACCGACTGCCATTGCTGCTGATCGAGTTTGTGAAATGGCGCGGTGTCGGCGCGGCCGGCATTATTAATTAAAATATCGATCGGACCAAAACGACGGCTTGCCTCCGCGAATGCAGCGGCAACCAATTCGGGCTGCGTTAAATCGCAGGCGATCGCCTGCGTATTCGCCGCCTGTTGCGCATGCTTCTGCAATACATCGAGACGTCTGCCGATCACGGTGACATTGGCACCGTGTTCGCTCAACCGCATTGCGGTCGCCGCGCCGATGCCGGTACCGCCACCGGTGACGAGCGCGTGCCTGTTGGCGAGCAGCGAGCAACCGGCGCGCAGTTCGCCGCCGCTCGCGCGCACCGTCTCATCAACCATTCCAGACCACCGTGTAATCCTTATGATTGATCTCGGTTAATTTTTTCGGCGTCAACGCGGTGCCCAGATAAAGAAAGCCGACAATCTGATCGCTTTCCTGCAAGCCCAGACGCTGCCGCACGCCAGCATCGTAAGCCATATCGCCAGTGCGCCAGACTCCGGCAAAACCCAGCCCGTGCGCTGCCAACATAATGAGTTGCGCGGCGCCGCCCGCCGACAATACCTGCTCGATGGTCGGCACTTTCGGGTGTTCTTGAATTTTCGCGACCACGACTACAATCAGCGGCGCGCGTTGTGTTTTAGCGGCGATGTCCGCCTGCTTTTCCTGGGACAGCGTCGGGTCGCGCTGCAACGCCACATCGACAAATATCTGCCCGAGTTTCGCGCGCGCATCGCCTTCGATAATCAAAAACTGCCACGGGCGTAACCGCTGGTGATCGTTGGCACGCACGGCGGCGTCTAAAATATTTGCCAGGTCCTCGCCGCGCGGCGCGGGCTCGCTCAATTTACCGACGGAATTACGCGTAAACACCGCTTCCAGAATATGCATACCAATACCTTACAGACGAGTCAAAGAAAAATAGTGCGCGCTTATGATCGCGCAACTTATCATCGCGCAAACAACGATGCGCCAACCAATCATCGCTATCAATGGCGCAGCTGGAATTTTAGTGATGGTGTGCGATTGGTTTACCCGCCACGCCAGCGGATTCCGGAATGCGAATAAACCAGGCTACCAGCGCAGCAAGCGGAAACACCCAGAACGTGTAGCTGAACACCAGGTGATAGCTGCCGGTTTTGTCGTAGATATGGCCGCCTAACGGTCCGGGTATCGCGATCAATAGCAACAGAATTACGCCGATAAAACCCATCACCCGCCCGAACACCTGCGGGCCGAAACATTTGGCAATAACCGCATTCATCACCGGCGCCGCGCCGCCGACGCCAAAGCCCATGATGCCGACGCCGACCAGAAAAATGCTGTAATCGGGATTCGACAACAACAGCCCCCACGCCGATGCATCGACCAGTGCGACCACACAAAATACGCGGCCCGCGTGTACGACATCCGTCAGATAACCGAAGAATACTTTACCGACCATACCGGTCATGGCAAACAGCGCCAATACAAACGACGCCGCGGTGGAGTCGATACCGAGTTCCGCCGCGTACGGCACGAAATGCGTCGACAACAAAACGCCGGCAAACATCACCAATGACGTGCACGCGGCGATGCGCCAGAAATTCGGATCGCGCAATAATTTGGGCAGACTGAATGCAGCAGCTGCCTGCTCAATCGCAGCCGCGGCTTTTACTTTTTCTTCCGACGGTTTAACGCCATCGGGATACTGACCGATATCCTTCGGTGCATTGATGATCACAAACCGCACCACCAATACCGCAAATACCGCAATGCCGGCAGCGAGCACCAGCAAGCTGCTGCGCCAACCCAATATCTTGATTAATGGCGCGGCCAGCAGCGGTATCACCGCGCCACCCAGCGAAGTACCCATCAACGAAATGCCGAGCGCACGGCCGCGATAACGCTCGAACCAATTCGTCACCACCGTTCCCGAGGCGAGCGAACCCATCATGCCGGAGCCGGACGCGATAAACAGCACCAGCACCAGCGCCATCTGCCACAGCGCGGTTGCCACCGACAACAGCACGAAACCGCTGGCCATCAACAGGCCACCGACCATCATGATATTGCGCTTATTGCTCTTATCCATGATGCGGCCGAGGATGGGCGAATACACGCCCATCGCCAGTAAAAAAATCGCCATGCCCGAACCCATGCTCATGCGCGAGGCGCCAAACTCCGCACTGATCGGCAAGGTGTACAAACTATAAATATAATTGGTGCAACCAACCGTAATAGCCTGCGCGATAACCGTGACCGCGAGAATGTACCAGCCGCGAAATGGTGCACGCGCTGATTTTGTATCGGTGTTTTTTGCAACGGCTTCGAGCGACATTCGATCTACCTCTAACGACGATTCAATCGATTACTGACCGCTCAATCAATGACTGGTCGGTAAAAATTTACAGCACAATTTTGCCAAGAAAGTATCGGCCCAACTGCAAAAAAGCAGATGCCGCATGCGCGGACATCTGCAAAGGACAGCTAACTGTTAGCGAACGTGCTGGCGTTCGCTCTACCCATTCCTACCCAATC
>DATIED010000628.1:0-5716 GCA_035455965.1 Spongiibacteraceae bacterium | reverse complement strand
GAAATCGCCCATGCGATAAAATAATAATTCGTGCGGATGCTGCGCTTTGATCTTTAAAAATTGCTGCATCATCGGCGTATGTAACGCGGCGGATTCCGGCTCGTTGGGCTCCAGCATGTTCGACATCGGTAACATTCCATCCCCGTAGTGAAGCGCGCGATTCTACGTTAATCCTGCCTATCGAGGCGAACTTGGCGATGGGGCTAGCCAACGTAAATATTGTATGAAATAATACTGTTCATTCATACAGTTGTTTGCTTTAATAGATCTGAAGCAAGCGACTGGCTTCGACAAATTCAATTAGTGTGCAGTTGAAGCGGTAAACAGAACGTCGAACGCAGCGACACACAACTAAATAAGCGACACACACGGCTAAATAAACGACACACACGGCTAAATAAACGACACACACAACTAGATACATGCAATAAATTTGCACAACGTATTTAATTCCTACTTTTCACCGGTGCGAGGATTACTCGGATGGACGACAACAAACAGAAGGCGCTCAGCGCCGCCCTGGCTCAGATCGAACGCCAATTCGGCAAAGGTACCGTGATGCGCATGGGCGATCATGCACAGCTGACGATTCCAAGTATTTCCACTGGCTCGCTGGGTCTGGATATCGCACTGGGTATCGGTGGCCTGCCGAAAGGACGTATCGTTGAAATCTATGGACCGGAATCCTCCGGTAAAACCACGCTGACGCTGTCGGTGATTGCCCAATGCCAGAAAGCCGGCGGCACGGCGGCATTTATCGATGCGGAACATGCGCTCGATCCGATCTACGCAGAAAAACTCGGCGTTAATATCGACGACCTGATGGTATCCCAACCCGATACTGGCGAGCAGGCCTTGGAAGTGGCGGAAATGCTGGTGCGCTCCGGCGCAGTCGATGTGCTGGTCATCGACTCAGTGGCGGCATTGGTGCCAAAGGCTGAAATCGAAGGTGAGATGGGCGACTCGCACGTTGGTTTGCAGGCGCGTCTGCTGAGCCAGGCGATGCGCAAGCTCACCGGCACTATCAAACAGACCAATTGCCTGGTCATTTTCATCAACCAGATCCGTATGAAGATCGGCGTTATGTTCGGCAGCCCGGAGACCACTACCGGCGGTAACGCATTGAAGTTTTATGCTTCGGTGCGACTCGATATTCGACGCACCGGTGCCGTGAAGGAGGGCGAGGAGGTAGTGGGCTCCGAGACCCGCGTTAAAGTGGTGAAAAATAAAGTTGCACCGCCCTTTAAGCAGGCCGAATTCCAAATCCTGTACGGTAAAGGCATCTATCGCATGGGCGAAGTTATCGATCTCGGCGTCAAGCTGGGGCTCATCGAAAAGTCCGGTGCCTGGTACGCTTATAAAGGCGACAAAATTGGCCAGGGCAAGGCCAATGCCTCCAAGTTCCTCGAAGACAACCCTGCTATTTCCGATGTCATCGAAGCCGAGTTACGCCGTCAATTGCTCGATACGCCGTTGCCGGTTAGCACGGATAAGGCTGTTGAGGTCGAGTTGGAAGATTTATAGTCGATCCGATAGTATTTTGAAAAACAGACCGTGTCATAAATATGGATGACATCAACAGCGATGTCACCGGTGTCGATATCCGGCGGGCGGCAATGGATTTGCTGGCCCGCCGCGAACACTCCTTTCGTGAACTCGATAATAAATTAACGCGCCGCTTCGGCGAAAACCCGCTTATCTATCCCGAATTGAATCGTCTGCGCGATGAAGGCCTGCAGAGCGATGAACGTTTTGCCGAGGTTTATTTATTTAGCCGCGCGCAACGTTTTTATGGTCCTCAGCGCATCAAAGCGGAATTGCGCGAGCGCGGCATAAACGATACTGTGGTCGAAGCGACATTCAAAGCTGCAGACGCCGATTGGCGCGGCAATCTTGAAAAGCTCGCCGCCAGTAAATTTGGCGATGAACCCGCTATCGATTTTAAGGAAAAGGCAAGGCGCATGCGTTTTCTGCAATACCGTGGCTTTAGCGTGGAAATGATCAGCGAACTGGTCAATTAAAGCTGCGACACAAATAATATTGGCAAACTCATTGAATACTCGGAATTCACGGTCGATCAGAGTGCGCCCCAAAATTAAAAGCTGAGGATAAATACAATGAAAATTGGTTTGTGTATGCCTTATATGGTCCGCGATTACGATCGCGAGCGAATTTTGACCTGGGCAAAAAAAATCGATAAAGGCCCGTTCGATAGTCTGTCGTGCGGCGAGCGGGTAACCGGTCATACCTACGAGATGCGCACGATGTTGGCTGCCTGCGCGGCAGTGACCGAGCGCGTGCGTATTATTCCGGCGCTATATGTGCTGCCGATGCACTCGGCGGTGATGTCGGCGAAAGAGATTGCCACGCTCGATGTTATCTCGAACGGTCGCGTCGAGGTCACCGTTGGCGTCGGCGGTAGACCCAACGATTATCGCGCGGTTGGTGCATCGTTCGACAGGCGTCATCAACGCATGGACGATCAAGTCGCCGAGATGCGCCGAGTGTGGCGCGGTGAAAGTGTATTCGAGGGCGCCGATCCTATCGGCCCGGAATCGCCACAGGGCGCGAATATTCCCATTTATGCCGGGGCGATGGGGCCGAAAGCGATCGCCCGCGCATCGAAATGGGCGGACGGTATTTACGGCGCATCGATGGGGGGCGACCGCGAAGGGCACGATGTAATATTCAACAATGCGCGCGAGTCGTGGAAAGAGAGTGGGCGCAAAGATAAGCCGTATTTGATCGGTAGCTTTTGGTATTCGTTATCGCCCAATGCCAAAGAGGATTTGCAAACCTATACCTACGACTATATGAAATACATCGACGACGGTTTTGCGCGCGGCTTTGCCGAATCGATGACGCGCCATACGCCGGATGCGATTCGCGAGGGCATCGAAAACCTGCGCGCGGCGGGCGCCGACGAAGTGCTGCTGGTGCCGGCAACCGCCCATTACAACGAAATCGACGGCATAGCCGATTTGTTGTAGTGGCCGCAAGTGTAATGGGAGCGAGCTTCTTGGCTAAACGCTTTTGGAATACGCCGTGAAATTAGTTACGCCGCAATTAATTGCCGACATGTTGAGCCGCGCAACCGCCAGCCCGCGACTGCGTTCGCATCACAACTTGCACGAAGTGGCGGAGGATCCGGTGCAGCGGCTGTGGGTCGCCGTTAAGCGCGATTCTTATTTCCGCGTGCACAAGCACCCGCAAAAGTGGGAGTTTTCAGTGGTGGTGAGCGGCTTGCTGGATGTATTGGTGTTCGATGATAGCGGCGTCGTCACCGAACGGATCCGCGTCGGGCCGGGAAGCGATGTGCTCGCTTTTGAGTTACCTCCGAATACCTTTCATACCTGGCTGCCGTTGGCTGAAGAGTCGGTATTTTTTGAGGTGAAGCAGGGTCCCTACGATCCGCAATCCGCGGCGGAATTTGCGGCCTGGGCACCGGCCGAGGGCACCGCCGAGGCGCCGGCATTTGCGGCGCGTCTACAGCTTGCAAAAGTCGGCGACAGGATCGGCTAAGCTATTGAAAACTGGGGGGTGAAGTCTGCTTTTTAGCGCCCCGTAGGTCTCGTAGCTATTAGCTTATAGGTTTTAACTGTTTGATCTGGATGGGGTTTTACTCTATAGTGCAAAGCCTCACGCACTTGCCTCCCTGCATCAAAAGGCTGTTAGAGACGCTTGATGAATCTTGAATTAGATCTCGACCTAGACAAAATTAATGCCGATTTAAAAGATCGCTCTGCCGACGAAATCGTGCAGTGGGCGTTGCAACACAGTAGCCGAGTAATCACCACCAGCAGTTTCTCGCCCAACTCGGCGGCGCTCTTACATCTGATTACGCAAATTAAAGCCGATATGCCGATCGTCTGGATCGATAGCGGTTACAACATGCCGGATGCGTATCGCGTCGCCGAGCAAATCATTCAGCAGTTACATTTGAATATTCACGTTTACACGCCGTTGATGACCGCCGAGCGCCGCAATGCCTTGATGGGCGGTATTCCACATCCCGCCGACGATGCCGAGTTACATGCGGAATTTACTCGCCAGGTTAAGCTGGAGCCGTTTCAACGCGCGTTGGATGAGTTCAAACCCGAAATCTGGTTGACCGGTATTCGTCGCGAAGAGACCGATTTCCGCAAAACCCTCGATATCGTTTCGTGGGACAACCGTGGTTTATTGCGCGTTGCACCGCTGTTTCATTGGCGCGAACAGGATGTGCAGGATTATATGGATCGTTTTCAGCTGCCGACCTGCAAACATTATTTCGACCCCACCAAAGTGGCCGACAACGCCGAGTGCGGTTTGCATACCGCCGCATAAATAATCTGTCGCAGCTTTAGCCAGATAAACGTCATAGGGGCGAATCAAAGTGTTCGCCCGATTATTTTGCAATTATTTGCTTCGACCCACAGAGTCCGGGAAAACCATAGATTCGCTATATCAGGTGCTGGGATATAGCGGCGGTAGTTGCTGTTTCACTGCCGATTTTTGCGTAGCCTTGTTGCGTAAATCTCGCACCACGCTCAATAAGTTCTCGCCATTCCACGCAGCACTGTCAGGTTGCGTGCCAAATAAGCGATTATCCAATTGCTGCAATTCGCGCGTTAACAAATCGTTATTGCTGCGCTGTAGTAACTGGTCGATCGTGTGGAGGCCGGGGGCGTTATAAAACAGTTGCGCCCACACGATCAACGCGGTGCGTGCCAATGCGGGATTGTTGGCGCGGCACCCATCTTTTAAATTACGAAATGCGGTCTCTTCGTCGATAGATTTCATGGCAGTCGCGACTGACTTTTCTGCGGCCGCTACCGTTTGTTTTAATCTCTGCCGTAACCGCCAATAAAAATACAGCGTAAGCACCCAGGCGAATGCCAATATCAGTGCGGCGGCCTGCCACCAGCGATTGGGTATTTCCAGTGCGGCATTGCCGAGTGGCGCAGCTGCGGGCGTCGTCGTTGCTGCGGTAGTTGTTGCGGCTGCATTCGGCTGCTCGGGCTCGGGAGTTACCGCGGCATCGTTGCCTTGCGCACCTGCGGCAACGCGCAGCGTCGAAGGCGGCAGCGTTGCGACCTTTTCGCTATCGCTCTGTACATCCCACCACACGACCCGCAGTTCGGGTAATTGCAGCTCGCCGGCCTTGCTGGGAATCAATGCCATATTTTCCACGCGTTTGCTATGCACGCCGCTGGCATCCTGTTGATCGTCCAGGGTCGGTTGATCGTTATAGACCTTGGCATTATCGAGTTTCGGCGGATCGAGCGCGGGCAATTGCGCAGCCAACAAACCATCGGCGCGCAGCGTGATATTGCGCGTCATCGATTCGCCGACCGCAACATCGTTGACTTTGCTGTTGCGGCTTTCGGTCAGCGTTAAGCTTTTGGCTGGCAGCCATACCGCGCCACTGAATGTTTTGGGAATCGGTTTGATCGTCACGCGCATCTGCTTGCTCATCTTGCGCAGCGCGCGGCCCTGGCCCGGGAAATCGAATAACGAGCGTCTGGTGGTGGGCTGCACTGCGCTGAATACCAACTCGGGAACAGTCAATTCGCCGGGTTGCTGGGGAAAAATAGCGTAGCTCAGCTCATGCACTAAATAAGTTGAGCCTTTTATGTCGCGCCGAAAAGTTGTTTCAGCAATTTTACGCACGCTGGCGTTATCGAAAGCCGGTTCGCTGAGATGCATTTCGTCGAGTTGAATCGCATGAAAGATG
>DATIED010000627.1:0-2459 GCA_035455965.1 Spongiibacteraceae bacterium | reverse complement strand
TGCAGCGGGCTGTCGTCGACCACCAGCACGCCCTGCTGTGCGATGATCGGATTCAAACGAATGTCTTTATTCATGATTACCCGTTGGCAACTAATGCGAGCGGCGCGCTATCGTGCGCCGGCGCCGCGATTAAACTTTCCAGCTCGGTAAACGATAGCACTTCGGCCAGATTCAAAATCAGCACGAAGCCGTTTTCGCGCTTCAATACACTGGCGACAAAATCGGCGCGCAGACCGCTGCCAAAATCCGGCCGCTGCTCGATCTGCTCGGGCGCAATATCGACCACCTCGGTGACGCCATCGACGATGATGCCGAGCGGCCGCTGCTCGGCATCGGTGGGCGATTCGATCACTACCACGCAGCTGCGGCGCTGAATGGCGGTAGCGCTGCGACCGAAGCGTACCGACAAATCGACTACCGGGACTACCGCGCCGCGCAGATTTATTACCCCGCGCATAAAAGCCGGCGTCAACGGAATGGTCGTGAGGCCTGGATATTCGATGATTTCGCGTACCTGCTCGATGGCTATCCCGAAGGTTTCATCGCCCAGGCTGAACATTAGATACTGCTGATTGGCATGTTCCATGGTCGTTCTCCTCAGAACTGCACAAATTGTTTTTCATCGAATTCGGCATGCGCCGCTTCGCCGCCCAACAGAGCTTTTTTCGTCAGCGCCGCTAAGCCGGCCGATTTCTGCGCGGGTGTTGCCCTGGCGAAACTCGTCGTGCTCGGCACTTCGATAGTTTTGAAAAACTGCATCATGGTCTGCAGTTGCAGCGCCTGTGCGCTCATTTCCTCCGAGGTGGCGGACAACTCTTCCGAAGCGGCGGCATTGGTTTGCGTGGCCTTCGACAATTCCAGCACCGCGACATTGATTTGATTCAAACCGCCGCGCTGCTCCTGCGATGCCGCTGAAATTTCTTTAACCAGATCGGCCGTTTTGGTGATCGACGGTACGATATCGGTAAGCAATTGGCCGGCGCGCTCCGCCAGGCTCACGCTCGAGCCGGCGAGTTGACCGATTTCCTGCGCGGCGACCTGCGCGCGCTCGGCGAGCTTACGCACTTCGGCGGCTACCACGGCGAAACCGCGGCCGTGATCACCGGCACGCGCCGCTTCGATCGCGGCGTTCAGTGCCAACAGATTGGTTTGGTAGGCGATGTCATCGATGATGCTGATCTTCTGCGCGATGGCCTTCATCGCGACCACAGTTTCGCGCACGACCGCACCGCCTTCGCTGGCCTCGACCGACGATTTCGATGCGATCGAATCGGTGATCTCGGCATTCTCCGCATTCTGCGCGACCGTCGCCGACAATTGCTCCATCGACGCGCTGGTCTCCTCGACGCTCGCTGCCTGCTCCGAAGAATTTTGGCTCAAGGTGGTCGAGGCCGCCGAAACCTGTTCGGAGGCTGCCGCTAAACCGTTGGCGGAGCTGCGCACTTCGGTGATCACATTAGTTAAACGCTCCACCATGCTGCTCATCGCCGCCAGCAGACTGGTTTTATCGCCGTGCTGTAAATCGACGCTGACGGTCAAATCGCCGGACGCGACGCGCGTTACCAGGTCGGCCGCATAATCCGGCTCGCCGCCGAGTTGCTTCATGACGATACGGGTAACCATTAAACCAAAGCTGATCGCCAGTACCATGGCGGCAAAAATGGAGCCGGCCACGGTGTATTCCATTTTTTTGATCTGTTGTGTGGCCGCGGTGTCCGCTGCGAACCCCTGCTTGTTGTTCTCTTCCATCAGCGCGGTGAAGCCTTCTTCGATTTTGCCGGCTAACAAGCGCAGATCGTTATTGCTCAAGCGCGCGGCTTCCTGCACTTTATTGGCTTTCATGGCCAGCCGCACTTGATCGCCCAGTTGCAGATACTGCGGCATCAGCGCATCGATATCTTTCAGAATGGTTTTTTCCTGTTCGCTGAGCAAGCTGGCCCGGTAGGCAGAGAACTCTGTCTGCATAGCGTCCCAATGTTTCTTGGAGCGTTCCATTGTTTCATCGACGTCGCTCGGCGATTGCGTCGGCATGCGAGTCGCAGCGCGCGAATGCACGACGAACTTTTCGACCGCAACGCCGAGGTGTTGCATCGCCACCAGATTATTGCCGTACATATCGTGCAATAGCTCGCCCACCGCGACGATTTTCAATAGCGCGTAGCCGCCAACCGCTGCGGTCAGCAATGCACCGCAGACAAATGTCGTAATCAGTTTTTGGCCGAGTTTCAATTTCATAAACCAGTTCATAATCTCTCTCCTAGTAAAACCAAATAATGCCGATCTGTGCTTTAAAGCGTGTGTGGCTGTCCCTGTGCCTGTGTTTGCGTCTATGCCCGCGCCGATGCTGCTTCTCTTTGCGTAGCCAGTGCTAATAAAGCGGGTATGTCGAGTAATAAAGCGACGCGACCGTCGCCGAGAATCGTGGAGCCGCTAAAACCGCTAACTCCGCGCAATAATTG
>DATIED010000626.1:0-4522 GCA_035455965.1 Spongiibacteraceae bacterium | reverse complement strand
TGTTGCTGTGCCGCAGCGCGGAAAAAGGTGCGGCACTGGTTGCCGAGTTAGCCGCGCGCGGTGCGCAGGCGCAAGTTGTGCTGATGGATATGACATCGTTGGCGTCGGTGGCCAAGACCGCAGCGCGCGTCGCCGAGTTGGCGCCGCAGCTCGATATTCTGATCAACAATGCCGGCGTGGTGAATACCTCGCGCCGCGCAACGCAGGATGGCTTCGAGGAAATGTTCGGCGTCAATCACCTCGCGCATTTTCTGCTCACCACGCGCCTGCTGCCCAACCTCAAAGCTGCGCCCAGCGCACGCATCGTGCATGTGTCGTCGATGGCGCATAAGTTTATCGGCGCGTTCGATTTCGACGATTACAATTGGGAGAAGCGCAAATTCCGCTCGTTTCCCGCCTACGGGCAGAGCAAACTTGCCAACCTGCTCTTCAATCGCAAACTGGCGCGCGAGCTAAGCGGCAGCTGCGTCACCAGCAACGCACTGCATCCCGGCGCCGTCTCGACGTCGCTGGGCACCCAGAATGGCGGCCTTATGGCGAAAATAGTGCCGTTGCTGCTGAAGCCATTTTTCCTGACGCCGGAGCAGGGTGCGCGCACGTCGATCTATCTGGCGAGCGATGTGTCCGCGGCCGCCTACAACGGCGAGTATTTCGATAAATGCCAGGCGATCCGGCCAAAAGCCAATGCGCTCGACGATGCCGCTGCCGAGCGTCTATGGACACTGAGCGAGCAATTATTGGCCGACCGCAAGGTCGCAGCCGCGTAGCGCTCGATATTGGCGCCACACACCAATTTTAATTGCGCCATCGAAGCGGATTAACTTTTTCTGCAGGCCCATTTTTGAGAAGATTAGCAGGCAGCCGATGTGCTGCTCATGCGGAGCTCGATTATGGCCAAACCAAAGTTAGTAATTTTCGATACGACCCTGCGCGACGGCGAACAAAGCCCCGGCGCCTCCATGACCAAGGAGGAAAAAGTCCGCATCGCCAAGATGCTGGAAAAGCTGCGCGTGGATGTGATCGAGGCCGGCTTCGCGATCGCCAGCCCCGGCGATTTCGAGGCGGTCAAAGCGGTGGCGGAGGCGATCAAGGACAGCACCGTATGCAGTCTGGCGCGCGCCGGCGATAAAGATATCGATCGCGCCGCCGAGGCGTTGAAGCCGGCCAGGTCCTCGCGCATTCACACCTTCATCGCCACCTCGCCGATCCATATGGAATACAAACTGCGCATGCACCCCGAGCAGGTGCTGGAATGCGCGGTATTGGCGGTAAAACGTGCGCGTCGCTACACCGATAATGTCGAGTTTTCGTGCGAGGATGCATCGCGCTCCGAATTCGATTTTTTATGCCGCGTCATCGAGGCGGTCATCGCCTCTGGCGCCACCACCATCAACCTGCCCGATACGGTGGGTTACGGCGAGCCGGCGCAATACGGCGCCATGATCGGCCGCATAATGAATACAGTGCCGAACGCCGATAAAGCGGTGTTCTCGGTGCACTGCCACAACGATCTCGGGCTGGCGGTGGCCAACTCGCTGTCGGCGGTACTGCAGGGCGCCCGCCAGGTCGAGTGCACGATCAACGGTCTGGGCGAGCGCGCCGGCAACGCATCGCTCGAAGAGATCGTGATGGCGGTGCGCACGCGCCACGATTTGTTTCCGGTCGAAACCAATATCGATGCCACGCATATCGTGCCGATTTCGCGCCTGGTGTCGTCGATCACCGGCTTTCCCGTACAGCCGAATAAAGCCATCGTCGGCGCCAACGCCTTTGCGCACGAATCCGGTATCCATCAGGATGGTGTGCTGAAATATCGCGAAACCTACGAAATCATGCGCGCCGAGGATGTCGGTTGGAAAACCAACAAACTGGTGCTCGGCAAATTGTCGGGGCGTGCGGCCTTCAAAGCGCGGCTCGAGGATCTTGGCATTGTGCTGCCGTCGCAGGACGCATTGGATCAAGCGTTTGCGCGCTTCAAGGAATTGGCTGATAAAAAACACGAAATCTTCGACGAGGATTTACAGGCGCTGGTCAGCGATGTTGCTGTGCCGGAAATCGCCAAAAAATATCAGCTCGAATATTTAGAGGCATTCTCCAAAACCGGCGTGCGTCCGACTGCTCAGTTAACGCTGACTATCGATGGCAAGCCGCAGACAATGAGTGCCGAGGGCGACGGCCCGGTCGACGCCGCATTCAACGCGGTCGAAAAGTTGGCGCACAGCGATGCCGAATTAAAATTATATTCGGTCAACGCGATCACCAGCG
This sequence comes from Spongiibacteraceae bacterium, assembly GCA_035455965.1. Taxonomy (GTDB): domain Bacteria; phylum Pseudomonadota; class Gammaproteobacteria; order Pseudomonadales; family CAMLJR01; genus CAMLJR01. The sequence goes on along the minus strand of DATIED010000626.1, from coordinate 2,257 downwards.
GCTCCGATTCGCAGGGTGAAGTGACGGTGCGCCTGGAGCGCAGCGGCGTGATCGTCAACGGTTCCGGTGCCGATACCGACATCGTTGTCGCTTCGGTCAAGGCGTATTTGGATGCGCTGAATTTATTGGCGGCCGGTGTGATGAAAGCGCATCCGCAAAAGGAAGGCGTGTAACACGTGCTGGAGCCACAGCGCTCGCAATACCTGCGCGCCCTCGGCATCGAGGTCTACGTGCCGCGTTGGGTATTGCCCGGTGCGAAGCCGTCGCAGCTTTGCGAGTGGGATTTTTTACCGACACAGGCATCGATATCACCCGCACTGGTATCGATAGCAGCAGAGCCGGTCACGGCTGCCATCCCGGCCCGGCAGCGCGCGCTGCCGGAAGAGTTGCGCATTGATGTAACACCTCGACCGGCAGCTAAAGCGGTTGCCGATATCGCCAGTGCCGATATTGCCAGTGAGATAGGCAATGCCACAGCGGTCGTAGCACCGCCCAAAATTGCCTTGAGTGTGGTGGTCGGCGATGGCGGCATTTTGATCGTCGACGACGCGCCCGCCACCACTGCATTGCGCGCGGACTATCTGCGCTTGTTGAGCAACATATTATTCGCGGTATGCGGCCGTAATACACAACCGACGCTGGATGTTTTTTTGTGGCCGCTGGCAAAGCGCCCGCAACTCGATCAAAGTGCGGAGGCGGCGCGCGAAACGCTGGCCGCGCACATACAAAAGCAAATTCAGCAATACGCCATTCACACGGTATTGTTATTGGGCGACGCCGCGCAGCACTGGTGCGCGCTCGATAGCGATAACCTGCAATGCATTAAATCGGTGAGTGCCCTGGCGTGTTTACGCGCACCGGAGCTGAAACGCACTCTGTGGAACGATATCCGTCCGTTGGCGGCGGCGCGTTAAGCATGCTGCGCAAATTGACGCTGGATGATGTCCCCGCAATATATGCGATGGAAGTCAGCGCCAATCATTTTCCGTGGAGCCTGCACCAATTCAACGATAGCTTCGCGATCGGCGATTTCGGCTGGTGTATCGAGCGCGCGAATCTATTGGTGGCGTTTGCGTTGTTTTCGCACGTGATCGATGAGGCGACATTATTGAATATCGTCGTGCATCCATATTGGCAGCGTCGCGGTCTGGCGCGCGAATTATTGGTGCATGGTTTACAGCAATTGAGTCAGCGCGCGGCGACGCGCTGTCTGTTGGAAGTGCGCGTCGGTAATCTCGGCGCGATAGCGTTATATTCGTCGTTAGGGTTCGGCGTCGATGGCAGGCGCCGCGATTATTATCCGGCTGCGAACGGGCGCGAAGATGCGCTGTTGATGAGCCGCAATTTACCCTATCAAACTCTCCATTTTATGTGAGAGGGGAGAAAGTCTAATGCATACCGTAGAAACCGATTGGTGGTTACTCGATTTACCTGAGGAATGGCAGGCCGAGCAGGACGATGAAACGATTGTAATCACCGACGAGGATGGCGTCGGCGTGCTTGAAATTACGTCGTTGGAGCCGGACAACGATGGCCAGCGCGTCGATTTACACGCCTTGGCAAAACAATTGGTGCCCGATGGTTTGGCAGGCAGTGCGGCGCGTCTCGGCGACTTCGAAGGTTTATATTTCCAATATCAGGAAGAGGGCGATGCGGTGCGCGAGTGGGTGCTGCAATGCGACAATCGTTTATTGCTCGTCAGCTACAGCTGCGATATCGACGACGCCGGCATGGACGATTCATTTGTCGATGAAGTCCTCGATACGCTCGAAAGTAAAAAACCCGGCGACGAAAAATCCGAAACAAAACATTGAGAGCGGCTCTCCCTTGTCTCCCCTGCGAAGTAGGGAGATGTCACACAGTGACAGAGGGGTATGCGAGTTAGCAGAACTCTGCGCAAGGGATCAAGTCGGAACTCGTAGGGCGGATTATTAATCCGCCATTGCGCGACTCGACGAAACCTAATGGCGGGTCGAATGACCCGCCCTACGCAAGCATATGGGCCACGCAGTAAATAACGCTGCCAAGTACCGACGCGGCAAGACCAAGAATGATATAGGCGGCGTAGGTCATGCCGTGAATTCTCCGTTGCATGGCTGCGCGATCATTGACGCTTGGAAATTCGGTAGCGGGTGCCGGTATGCCGAGAAAAGCGCACAGCGGCTGCCAACCCTGAGCTACCGAATAGATTAGCAACTGCTCCACCGGGACCGCAGCTTTTACTTCGGCGATATGCTGATGATAGCGCTCGATGGCT
>DATIED010000625.1:0-6918 GCA_035455965.1 Spongiibacteraceae bacterium | reverse complement strand
TAATGCGGAGTCGTCGCTTGATGTAATCCATTAAAACAGCCTTTATTATTGGTCTCTGGAAGCCCGCCCATGCAGGGGTTGGAGCCACTATCCTTAGTTGCACTGTAGATTAACCTGAATGCCGTTTTCTCGGCTAGCCCTTCCCGAATAACGACAGCTTTCGGTTGTACGTTGTAGTCCTGCAGATCGGGTGAGGGAAATCGGAGACAGGCTGAATGCAATCTGGCGCCAGCAGACCTTGCCACTGCGCCAGAAAGGAAAATTATCGGTAATAACCGCCATGATGATCTCGAGCCGGCTCGACATAGATCGTCCGGTAACGTGGGTAGTGATGATGAGGTTCGACGACCACACAGCCGGCCAGTAGCGACGACGCCACTACTACTAATAAAATAACTTTGAATACAACCTCTTTCATATCAGCTCCGTAAGCAGCGTAAATCGAGAATTGATACTCGATGCCACGCAGGATATAGGCGCAGGACTGAATAACGACTGAATGACGCAATGCTATTTAAAATAGACAGGATGGATGTCATCGATGTGAAGCTTGGTTCTTTTCGAAAACTCCATGCACGGTTCGATGGCAATGTGCAGCGACCCCTTCGGTCATGGGTTTTGTCTTCTTGAAAGAAGAAAATAATTGAGCTTTCCCACGGCAATTTATCGCCTCAAAAAAGAATGACTCTCATCGCCGCGCTGCCGCGTTTTGGGATCATTAAAACCGACATCGTTACAGCCCCCAATAACTGTATTTTTTGCGGCTGAGTGATTGTTTATAAAGGCTTTTTTCTTTCCGCCGGACGCACAAAAATCATTCATGCGACCAATAGCCCTGCATAAAAAGAATAAATTTAGTTTATATCTCCCGCTCCCCTAGAATCCTTGGCATTCGCTCTATGACCCGGTATTGGGGTGCAGAGCAATACCATCAGATAAGTAAATTGTCGGTGCGCCAAGAAATCCGGCACACCGCCGCGCGTGTTTTGAGAGAGCGTCTCTCGATCGTGAGATAGATGCTCGCTGTTCTCGACCGCAGCGACAGATTAGTTTGGGAGTAAGCATCATGAATCGTTACCTCATCATTTCCGCCGATGGCCATGCCGGTTTACAACCCGAAGGTTATCGCGACTATCTCGAAGCCAAATACCACCCCGCCTTTGACGAAGCTTTTATCGCGCAACAAAAAGCGATCGAAGCCGCCGAAGAGCATTTCATGGTGAAGGACTTCAACAAAAACTGGCGCGATAACATCGACGAAGGTTTGACCGGCGCGTGGGATTCCGCCGCGCGTATCAAAGTGATCGATGGCGATGGCGTTGCCGCCGAAGTGCTGTTCCCCGATGGCATCACCGAGCGCAACACGCCGCCGTTCGGCGCCGGCCTCGCATTGAAGCCCTGGGGCGTCGATGCCGAGCTGCAATGGGCTGGTGCGCGCGCGCACAATCGTTGGATGGCGGAATTCTGCCAGGAAGAAAAAGTGCGTCGCATCGGTCTCGCCGTGATACCGATGTTGTGGAGCGTCGAAGAGTCCGTCAAAGAAATTAAGTGGGCGCACAAGAATGGTTTGAAGGGCATTTTGATTCCCGCGTTGATGGGCGATCACGATGGCTACAACCATCCGAAATATTATCCGGTGTGGGAAACCTGCCAGGAGTTGGGCATGGTCATTCACACCCACTCCGGTCCCGCGCCCGATTACGATTTTGCATTGCCCGGCGCAATGGGTGTGTTCCTCTGCGAGTTCGCGTGGTGGGCATCGCGGCCGCTGTGGTATTTAATTTTCGGCGGCGTGTTCGAATTGTTTCCGCGTTTGAAATTCGTTATCACCGAAGTCAGCGAATTCTGGGTGCCGCATACTCTAGAGCTGATGGACGTGCGCGCCTCGGTTAAGCACACCAGCGGCAAGCTCGGCGACTTCCGTTCCAATCTCACCATGAAGCCAAGCGAATATTTCGCGCGCAATTGCTGGATCAGCGCCTCCGCGCATTTCGACGAAGGCAGCACCGCGGTGCGCCATGGCATAGGCATCGATAAGGTTATGTGGGGCACCGACTATCCGCATCCGGAAGGTTCGTGGCCGAAAACCCAAGAGAAAATGGAAAAATATTTAAGCGGCATTCCGGAAGACGAATTGACCAAGATGCTGAGCGGCAATGCGATTGAATGCTACGACCTCGATGTCGAGGCGCTGAATAAAATCGCCGCGCGCATCGGTCCGGAAAAAAGCCGTTTCGTGTTGCCGGCTGCCTGACTCGGCTCATAAATCCTCCGACCACCATCGATAATTTTCGAGAGGCCTCAAGGTGCTAAAAAGATTTCCGATGCCGATACCGTTTGGTTGGTATTTCGTTGGCTACAGCGATGAGCTGAAGTCCGGTGAAATCCGCTCCGTACATTATTTTGGCGAAGACCTGGTGCTGTTTCGCACCGAGTCCGGCGCCGCCGGTTTGCTGGAAGCGTATTGTCCGCATCTGGGCGCGCATCTCGGCGATGGTCGAATCGATGGCGAGTCGCTGCGCTGCCCGTTTCACGAATGGGCATTCAATCCGGCCGGTGCTTGTACCGATGTACCGTACGCGAAGCGCATTCCACCGCGCGCCGCCAATGCCGGTTGCATGCGTTCGTATCCGATCTCGGAAAAAAATCAGGTGATCTGGGCCTGGTATCACCCGCACAACGAAGCGCCATTTTTCGACGTGGTCGAATACGAGGAAATGGCCAGCGCCGATTGGAGCAAGCAACAACGCTTCGAATGGAAGTTCAACAGTCATCCGCAAGAGATCAGCGAAAACGCGGTCGATGTTGCGCACTTCAAATACATTCACAAAATGGAAGGCGTGCCCGAGGGTGAAACCACCATCGATGGCCACCAACGTCTGACGGTCGCTGATGGCGAGCGCAAATATGTCGATCCGCAAACCGGTGTCGAGCGCGTCGTCAGAAGCCGTGTCGAATCGGTGCAGAACGGTGCCGGCCAAAAACTCGCGCGCTTCTCCGGCGTGGTCGATCTGGTGGCAATGACGCTGGTGACGCCGATCGAAGCCGATCAGTGCGAAGTGCGCATGGCGTTCTCGCACAAGAACATGCCCGAGGATGCGCCGGCTTTTCAAGCCGCGCAGATGACCATCAAATTGATCTGCGGACAGACCGGTATCGAGGGCGACATTCCGATCTGGAATCGCAAAATATATCGCGCTAACCCGATTCTCTGCGACGGCGATGGCCAGATCATGCGCTACCGCAAATATTTCGCACAATTTTATGCCGAGGATTTCGCGGCCGATACGGCGGCGCAATCTTCCAGCGTCAGTAAATCCGGCACCAGTTAACTCCTTTGCCGGGCCGGCTTAGAGTGGTCCATGTCGATGCCGGTACCGGATTTTTTATAAAGGTCAGTTTTTCAAAGAGCAGGCCGTCAAAAACAGATTCTCGATTTACTTATTGGTTACACCAACGATTTAAGGAGATATAACATGGCTCGTCTTCGTTACGTGCGCGACATGTCCAAACGCGACAAAGTAGAAAATCAAGGCGGCCAGTTTCCCGCCAATGTGCGCGGCCTGCGCGCGATCTACGAAACCGAGCCGGAAATTCACGCCGCGCTATTGCCGCGTCCGCTGACGCCGGGCGCGCGTCCGGAAATTTTCGTGCAATTCTCCAACGTGCAATTGTTTCTGAGCGAAGGCCGCACCACCGAGATCGGCGCCGCCACTGTCGGTGTCAGCTGCGAATATGAAGGCATCAAAGGTTTCTACGTACTGGCGATGCCGATGGAAAACGACATGATCGTGATCGGTGGCCGCGAAGTGTACGGCGAGCCGAAAAAAGTCGCGACCACCCAATTCAAACTGGCCGATAACAAAATCGCTGCCAGCGTGAATCGCCACGGCGTCGATTTTCTGGAAATGCGCGGCGAGATCGGCGCATCGACCGGACCGCAGCAATTCCTCGAGCAGATGTTTTGCATCAAAGCCCTGCCCTCCGCCGCGCGCGACGACACCTTCGACGGCGAAGTGTTCCTGACCCTGCTCGATTGGAAGCGCAATTTCACCGATGTGAAAACCGTGCTCAATCCCGAAATCATCATGCGCGAATCGAAATTCGATCCGATCATCGACGTGCCGGTCAAACGCATCGTCAGCATGGTGTTCACCGAGGGCGGCACCGTCAACAGCGGCCGCGTCCTGCGCAGCATTCCCGGCGAATGGATCGCACCGTTTATCAATCAACGCTTCGACGATCCGGTCGATGCGCCATTAGAGGTTGAATTGGCCTCCGACAAAAAGGTTGCCCATGCGTGAGTTTGCCGGAAAAACTGCCGTCGTCACCGGCGGCGCCAGCGGTGTAGGCCGCGCCCTGTGCGATGTATTTGCCGCGCAGGGTATGAATGTGGTGGTGTCGGATATCAATCAGGCCGCGCTCGATAGTTATGTCGATGAGTTGTGCGGTCGCGGTTGTAAAGCGATTGGCGTAGTGACCGACGTTACCAAGCAGGACTCGGTGAATAATCTGGCCGATCGCGCCTTTGCGACGTTCGGCAATGTGCATATTCTGTGTAACAACGCCGGCATCAGTTTGAAAGAGCGCGAGCAGCGCGTGTGGACCGAGCCGGACAACGATTGGCAGTGGGTGTACGCCGTGCATGTGACCGGTGTAGTCAACGGCCTGCGCGCTTTTATCCCGCGCATGATCGAGAACGGCGAAGAAGGCCACGTGGTAAATACTTCGTCGGGCAATGGCGGCTTGACTTCGTTGAACAGCTCGCCGGTGTACGCGTCGTCGAAAGCTGCCGTCACCAGTCTCACCGAAGTATTGCATTACCATTTTTTAATGGACAACTTAAAGCTGAAGGCATCGCTATTATTTCCGGGCCCGCATCTGGTCAATACCAATTTATTGAATTCGGCGCGCGAGCGGCCCGACGAATTTACTTCGACGGACAGCGTAATACCGGACGTGGTGGATATGGAGCAACTCGCCAAGGTGGTCGGCAAGATTCAACTGACCCAACCCTCTGAAGTTGCGGCCTATACGCTGGAAGGCATTCGCAACGACAAGTTCTGGATTATGGCCGATAGCGAATCGCAGGATGCGCGGGTTAAGGAGCGCTGCGAGAGCATTTTAAAGCGCAGCAATCCGACCGTACCTGTTTTTTAGTGCAATCAATTACTGGTGGGCAGGCAATTTGCGGGCGATATTGGTCTGGTGAATATGGCCCCATAGTTAAAGAAAATTACGTGCTGGACCGAAGAGCTACTAATGTTGTGGGTTGAATAAATCCTGTTCCGGTTGAGCATAATTGATCGGACGGATGGATTCGAGAAACGAGCAAGAAATTAATTGTTGGCCAGCTTCATTGGTTTTCAGGACCGGGCTTGAAGCACCGGCGATAAATTATCGACAAAAAGATAATTAATTATGTGACCTGGCGCGATGGAATGCGCCGCCACGAAATTCGGCTGATGAGTTTCAACGGTAAAGAATTCGGCGACAACATTCAGTGATGGAAAAAAGGGATGAGTGCATGGATAGCTGCGTGCAGCGATTTCATTCGGGTTTCTTAGATAAGTAAATAACGATATTTTAGCCGCGGAGAGTTTTATGAAAAAAGCACAACTCGCACAACGTAAGTATTTAGCGATTGCAGTCGCGGCGGCAAGTTTCGCCCAACTGCATTCGGTATCGGCTGGTGCCGAAGAAAAGTCGTATCAGTTGGAACAGGTCATCGTCACCTCGCAGAAATCCGACGATCGCGTGCAGGATATTCCGGCCACGGTCAACGTCGTCACGGGTGAAACGCTCGATAAATTCGAGATCACCAAGTTCTCCGATCTGTCGCAGGTCACCGCGGGCTTGAGCCTCGACGTGCTGACCAGCCGTCGCCAGTCGGTCAACATGCGCGGCGTCGAAACTAACCCCGATGCCGGCGTGGCAGACGGTGTGGCGGTGTATTGGAACGATTTGAACGTTAGAACCGATGTTGCCTTCCAACAATTGTTCGACGTCGAAAGCATCGAAGTATTGCGCGGCCCACAGGGCACGCTGCAAGGCGCCACATCGCCGGCCGGTGCTATTCATCTGCATACGCGCATGCCGTATCTGCAGGATTTCTCGGGCGATGTCTCGCAGACTTTCTCGGATAACAACGGCAGCAATACCGAATTCGGCATGGACATCCCGATTATCCCCGGCCAATTGGCGGTGCGGGTGGCGGGCGTCTACGATGCGGCCGATGTCAACGACACGAAAAACATAACCACTGGCCGCGACGATACCTCGTTGAGTAAAGCGGGACGCTTCTCGGCGGTATTCCAGCCCGGCGATATTTTTACCGCGAAGCTGGCTTACGAGCATTTGGAAAAATCGGCCGATGCCGATGTCATCTTATCGGGCCATCAGACCGGCAAACGCGATCTGAGCCCCTACGACCGCTATGCGTTGGCCTCGCTCAACAACGTCACCAACAACCGCAACAATATCGCTTCTCTGAATTTGTCCTGGGATCTCGGCAAGAACCAGGTAGTCTGGGAAACCGGTTACTACAACAGCAACCAGGTCGCGTATCTGGATTCGGATCTGGCCAACAGCAATAACAACTTCACGCTCAATATTATTCCGCAAAAGGCCGAGCGCCTAGTGCAGGAAGCGCGCCTGACCACGGAAATTTCCCCAGTGTGGACTTCGCTGGTCGGTCTGTATTATCAAAAGGATTCGTCCATTGCATCGCCGGTGGTGAATAACACCAATGCAGCGCTCGGTGGTAACTTTCATACCGATTTAGATATCGCTTCGCACGGCGAAACCTACGCGCTGTTCACGCACCAGAAGTTCGAAGTATTAGACGACGGTTTGCTGGAGTTTGGCTTGCGTTATCAAGCGCTTCACCAATTTAACGCAACGGATGGCGGCATTATT